>JAKDNL010000019.1 GCA_030451825.1 Pseudonocardia sp.
CCTTGCCCCGGGGGGCGCCCGTTTGGGTGTTTTTTGCCCCCCCCACGGGGGGCAAAAATTTGGGCCGGGGTCATTGCCCCTGGCCAGACGGTTGTAGCCCCGAGGGGATTCGAACCCCCGCTACCGCCTTGAGAGGGCGGCGTCCTAGGCCGCTAGACGACGGGGCCGCGGCATGAAATTCGATGCGCCAAGTTCGATGCGCTGGAAACTTCCGTTTCCGCTGGGGTACCAGGACTCGAACCTAGACTAACTGGACCAGAACCAGTCGTGCTGCCAATTACACCATACCCCAATAGATCTTGGTCGCCATTCCCGCCGATCACTGGCGGCGGAACGACTCCCTCAATCCGTGATGGACATACTCTAACCCACGCTCTCCGCGCGCCGGACACCGGCCCCCAGGCGACCCAGCGACCGCTCGCGACCCAGCAGCTCCATCGATTCGTAGAGCGGCGGGGACACGGTGCGCCCGCTGATCGCGACCCGGACCGGGGCGAAAGCCTTGCGCGGCTTGAGCCCCAGGCCCTCGACCAGGGTGGCCTTGAGCGAGGCCTCGATGGCCTCGGTGGTCCACTCGTCGAGGGCCGCCAGGCCGTCGTGGGCGGCCTGCAGGATCGGCGCGGCGTCCGCGCCCAGGTTCTTCTCCGCGGCGTCGGCGTCGGGTGTGAACGCGGCCTCGTCGACGAACAGGAACGCCAGCATCCGGGCCGCGTCCGAGAGCACCACGCTGCGCTCCTGCACGAGCGGGGCGGCGGCGGTGAGCATCGCGCGCCGGGCCTCGTCCGGCTCGCCGTCGAGCACGCCCTCGGCCCGCAGGTAGGGCAGCAGGCGGCCGGCGAAGTCGTCCGGCTCCAGCAGCCGCAGGTGCGCGGCGTTGATCGCCTCGGCCTTCTTCAGGTCGAACCGGGCGGCGTTCGCCGAGACGCGGCCGACGTCGAACGCGGAGACCATCTCCGCGAGCGAGAACACGTCACGGTCCTCGGCGATCGACCATCCGAGCAGGGCCAGGTAGTTGAGCAACCCCTCCGGGGTGAACCCGCGGTCGCGGTAGGCGAACAGGTTCGACTGCGGATCGCGCTTGGACAGCTTGCGGCTGCCCTCGCCGGTGACCAGCGGCAGGTGCGCGTAGGTCAGCGGCCCGTCCCCGATGCCGACCCGCGCCAGTGCCTCCAGCAGGGCGATCTGCCGTGGGGTCGAGGAGAGCAGGTCCTCGCCGCGCAACACGTGGGTGATGCCCATCAGCGCGTCGTCCAGGGGGTTGGTCAGCGGGTAGAGCGGGGTGCCGTCGCCGCGGGCGAGCACGAAGTCGGGCACCTGACCGGCGCGGAACGTGATGTCGCCACGGATCAGGTCCGTGAACGTCACGTCGTGCGCGGGCATCCGCAGCCGGTAGACCGGCGCGCGCCCCTCGGCGCGGAACGCCGCGACCCGGGAGGTGGTGAGGTCGCGGTCGGCGTTGTCGTAGCCCAGCTTCGGGTCGCGACCGGCCGCGCGGTGGCGCGCCTCGATCTCCTCGGCGTTGGAGAACGACTCGTAGACCTCACCGGCGTCGAGCAGGCGGCGCAGCGCGTCGGCGTAGCACTCGCCGCGCTCGCTCTGCCGGTAGGGCGCGTGCGGGCCGCCGACCTCGGGGCCCTCGTCCCAGTCCAGGCCGAGCCAGTTCAGCGCGTCGAGCAGCGCGTCGTAGGACTCGGCGGAGTCGCGAGAGGAGTCGGTGTCCTCGATCCGGAAGACGAACGTCCCGCCGTGGTGCCGGGCGTGCGCCCAGTTGAACAGGGCAGTGCGGATGAGGCCGACGTGCGGGGTACCGGTCGGGGACGGGGAGAACCGGACCCGGACCTGGGCAGGAGTACTCATGGTCCGGGCAGCTTATCCCTGGGCCCGGCCGGCCCGGAGGCGGCCGGCCCGGTCCGGTGGCCGGCGCGGACCCCCCGCCACGCGGTCACCGGACCAGATCCCCCGAGCCGAACCGACCATTCCTTTATAGCAGTTTATGATGGGCGCACACCACCGTCGGGGCATGCGAGACTCGCCGGCGGGGGACGTGATCGCCGGCAGACCCGCCGGCGGAGGGGGAACGTGACGTGAGCGACGGGCAGTACGACCTCGCGGACAAGCTGGCCCGCCTGATGGCCGCCGCCGGCAACCCGAGCACCGAGCGGCTCGCCGAGGACATCCGGGTACGGACCGGGACCGGCATCTCCGGGGCCTACCTGTGGCAGATCAAGCGCGGCAAGCGCGCCAACCTGACCTTGGGGCACCTGACGGCCCTGAGTACCTACTTCACGCAGGTGCTCGGTGTACGGATCACGCTGTCCTACTTCGACCCGACCACCCCGGTCGACCTGCCGTGGTCCGAACCGGGCACCGCCGACGCCGACCCCCCTGCCGATGCCCCCGAGAAGGATCGCGACGACCAGGACTTCTCCGGGGCGATGCGCGACCGCGGGGTCCGGCGGATCGCCGCGCGGTACGGCTCGATGGACCCGGTGCAGCAGCGCCAGCTCCTGGCCATCGCCGACGCCATCGCGAACGTCCGGGACGAGTCCGCCGAGGCTCGCGACGACGGCACCGGCGACCGCGCGCCCTAACCGGGTACCGGGGACTCGTCGAACCGCCGCGCCAGCCGGACGAGGGTGTCCGCGTCGTCGCGCCAGTCCCCCGTGTGATCCCCGGGCTCGGCGTCGCGCTCCAGGCGGACGACGTCGTGAGGCGGTTCCTCCCCCGCCCGCCGGGCCCGCAGCGCGTCCCGCACCAGCGCCGCCTGCACCGACACGGCGACCTCGTACGGGGACTCGCCGGCCCGGCGCCCGCGCGCGGTCGCCCGCTGTGCCACCGCGGAGTCGAAGTGCGGGCCGAGCAGCACCAGGCCGTCCCGGATCTCGACCACCCGGCGGTAGAGCGCGCGCCCCGGCCCCGGCGAGCGCAGCTCCAGCGACAGCTCCGGGAACTCCGCGTGCAGCGCCCGCCACAACGGCTCCAGCGTCCGCGCCGTGCGGCGCTGCGCCCGGATCCGCGGCACCTCGCGGATCACGCCGTCGACCAGCGGCACGATCGCGCCCACCACCAGGGCGAGGAACCCGGTCACGACGAGCGTCCCCACCACCGGGCCCAGGTCGGCGGGCAGCGTGCCGGCCCCGGCCGTGTAGCGCACGACGGTCGCGACGACCTGGGCCGCACCGCCGAGCGTCTGCGAGCATGCTCCGACGGCGATGATCAGCAGGCTGATCCGCAGGACCCGGCGGGTCGCGATCGGCAGGACCCGGCGGATCCGGTACGCGATCGAGCCGGCGGCGTAGACGAGGTAGCCCAGCACCGCGACCGAGAACAGGAACGCCGCGGTCGCGTCGCCGTGGCGCACGTTGTCGTTGATCACGGGCCGGACCGCGGCCGGCGCGGTCAGGTAGGCCGCGACCGCCACCGCCGAGGCGACGACGGCCGCGACCAGCTCCCACCGGATCCGCCGGGCCCCGGGGCGGCCGAGCTGCACGCTGACGAAGAACGAGAGCTGGATGAACGCGTTCGCGATGTTGAGCAGGTTGTTGGGCAGCACCGGGACCAGCGAGGCACCCCGCAGCACCGAGCTGACCGCCAGCAGCGTGATCGAGGCGGCGAAGAACCGGATCGGAACGTTCTCCGGCGCGCGGTAGGTCTGGCCCCAGAGCAGGACCGCTCCGATGCAGAGCACCACGGTGACGGCACCCATCACGGGGTCAGCTCCACCACCCGGGCCGGATCGTGAGCGAGCCGTCGACCCGGGACCCGGCCGGCTCAACACCGGACGCGCCGCCGTCGGAGAGCAGCCCCATCCCCTCCCCGAGGATGGAGGCGATCAGTTCCGCCTCGCGCTCGTTCGCCGCGTCGTAGCAGGTCCGGCGCAGGCGTCGGGCGCTGCCCGGGCCGGGCACGTCCGGGAGCACCTGCTCGTCCTCCTCGGTCGTGGAGTCGCCGCCGTGACCGGCGACGATGTGCCCGACCTCGTGCAGGATGATGTGGTCCTGGTGGGCCAGGGAGGTCCGCGACTGGTACGCGATGACGTCGACGTCGTCGGTCTCGAACCAGACTCCGAACGGACCGGGCACGACCAGCTCGTAGGGCATCAGGCGCAGCTCCCGGCCGCGGTGCACGCCGAGCCGGCGGCAGAGCTCGGTGACGTCGATCGGCGGACGGACGTCGAGATCGCGCAGCAGCCGACGGCACCGCCATCGCAGTCGCCGCTCGCCCATCGCCGTTCCCCTCGCCGGTGGCCGCCTGCCGTCCTGCCCGCGCCCACGATAACGCGGGGGCCGGAACCGATCACGTCCGGATCGTCCACATCGTGGGATCCGGTAGGCAGCGGGGCGGCCATACGTTAGAGATGGGCCAGCCCCCGCGCACCGACGCGCGCCGGGCCCGATCGCCGGAGGTTCCCGTGTACCAGCTGACCGCCCTGTACAACCACCCCGAGGACCCGGCGGCGTTCGACAAGCACTACGACAACGTGCACGCACCGCTGGCCAAGAAGCTGCCCGGCCTGCAGCGCTTCACGGTCAACCGCCCGGCCCCCGGCCCGGACGGCGCGACGCCGCCGTACCACCTGGTCGCCGTGCTCGAGTTCGCCGACGAGGCGTCGTTCGGCGCGGGCATGGGCGGGCCCGAGGGCCAGGCCGCCGTGGCCGACCTGGAGAACTTCGCCGGCGCCGGAGTGACGATGCTCAGCGGCGAGTCGAACGTGATCTGAGGGTTAGCGGCCCTGCAGCGGGGCGGACGGCGCGACCTCGCGGCTACTGACCAGCGCGGCCAGACGGTCGCCGATCGACGACGTGTTGCCGGTGGCGCTGTGGTCGCGGGTGGCCAGGTCGAACGCGACCGCCGCCTCGATCCGCCGCGCCGAGTCCTGGTGTCCCAGGTGGTCGAGCAGCAGGGCGACCGAGAGCACCGCGGCCGTCGGGTCGGCGACCCCCTGGCCGGCGATGTCCGGAGCGCTGCCGTGCACCGGCTCGAACATGCTCGGGTTGGTGCGGCTGGCGTCGAGGTTGCCGCTGGCTGCCAGCCCGATGCCACCGGTGACCGCGGCCGCGAGGTCGGTGAGGATGTCGCCGAACAGGTTGTCGGTGACGATCACGTCGTAGCGGCCCGGGTCGGTCACCATGTGGATCGTGGTCGAGTCGACGTGCTGGTAGGCCACCGAGACGTTCGGGTGCTCCAGCGAGACCTCCTCCACGATCCGCGACCACAGGGCGCCGGCGTAGGTCAGCACGTTCGTCTTGTGCACGAGCGTGAGGTGCTTGCGCGGGCGGCGCTCGGCGCGGGTGAAGGCGTCCCGGACGACGCGCTCGATGCCGAACGCGGTGTTCTGGCTGACCTCGGTCGCGATCTCGTGCGGGGTGTCCTTGCGCAGCAGGCCGCCGGTGCCGACGTAGGGGCCCTCGGTGCCCTCCCGCACGACGAGCAGGTCGATCTCCGGGTTGCCGGCCAGCGGGCCGCGCACCCCCGGGTAGAGTCGCGCCGGGCGCAGGTTCACGTGGTGGTCGAGCTCGAAGCGCAGCCGCAGCAGCAGCCCGCGCTCGAGGATGCCGCTGGGCACCGACGGGTCGCCGACGGCGCCGAGCAGGATCGCGTCGTGACCCTTGAGCTCGGTCAGCACGGTCTCCGGCAGGAGTTCACCGGTGGAGTGCCAGCGGGCGGCGCCGAGGTCGTAGTTGGTCGTCTCGACGTCGCGGACGACTTCGTTCAGGACCTTCAGTGCCTCGTCGACGACCTCGGGACCGATTCCGTCGCCGGGGATGACCGCAAGGCGCATGCCTGATGTCCTCTCTTCACGGGGCGTCACCGCACGCTACAAGTAGCGGGCGCATGATCATGACGCCGGCCACCCGATCGATGTGCCCCGATCGGGCGATCCACCGCGTGGACAGGGCCCCGCCGTGGGCACCCGCGGCGCGACACGCCGCGAGTGGGCAACATTCTGCCGGTCGTCGCGGTCGGGCTCGCATCCAGGGGGGACCGCGGCGTGCCGGCGGCCGCGGCAGGGGCCGAGGTTCGGTCCGCACACCGCCCTCCCTCGGAGGTCGGTTCACGAGAAATCCCTCGCGAACCGATTCGGTTCACGAGGGATTTTCCGGAACACGACCCTCGAGGCCGCCGGGCCCGATCAGGCCGGACCGCCCTCCGGTGCAGCGCCCAGATCAGTCGTCGAACGAGATCAGGCGCGTGGTGCGCGCCCCCACCGAGGCGCCGATCGGCTCCAGCACCGCCGGGTCGATCTGGCGGTCCACCCGAAGCAGCATGATCGCGTCCGTGCCGTCGGTGGTCTGCGAGATCTGGGCGGCCTCGATGTTCACCGCGGCCTCGCCGAGCAGCGACCCGACACGGCCCATCACGCCCGGACGGTCGGTGTACTCCAGGAGCACGACCTCGCCCTCGGCGCGCAGGTCGAAGTGCCGGCCGTTGATCTCGACGAGCTTCTCCACCTCGGCGCGCCCGGTCAGCGTCCCGGAGACGGTGATCGACTCTCCGTCGGACATCGCCGCGCGCAGCTGCACGACGCTGCGGTGGTTCGCGCTCTCCGGCGCGGTGGTCAGCTCGACGGTGACGCCACGCTCCTCGGCCAGGGCCGGCACGTTGACGAACGTCACCTGGTCGTCCACGACGTGGGTGAACACGCCGCGCAGCGCGGCCAGCGAGAGCACCGAGACGTCCTCGTCGGCGAGCTCGCCGGACACGTCGACGGTGATCGAGGTCGGGGTCCCGCCGGCGACGGCCTGCAGCGTGGTGCCCAGCTTCTGCACCAGCGGCAGCCAGGGCCGGACCTCCTCGCCGACCGAACCGTTGATCTGCACGTTCACCGCGTCCGGCACGAACTCGCCGGCCAGCGCCAGCTGCACCGACCGCGCGACGTCGGTCCCGGCCCGGTCCTGCGCCTCGTCGGTGGAGGCGCCCAGGTGCGGGGTGACGACGATGCCCTCCACCTCGAACAGCGGGCTGGCGGTGGTCGGCTCGGTGACGTAGACGTCCACCCCCGCCCCGCCGACGTGACCCGAGCGCACGGCCTCGGCCAGCGCCTGCTCGTCGACCAGGCCGCCGCGGGCGGCGTTGACGATGATCACACCCTGCTTGGTGATGGCCAGCTGGTCCTTGCCGATCAGGCCGAGGGTCTCCGGCGTCTTCGGCAGGTGGATCGAGATCGCGTCCGCGGTGCGCAGCAGGTCGTCGAGGTCGAGCAGCTCGATGCCCAGCTGGGCGGCGCGGGCCTTGGAGATGTAGGGGTCGTAGGCGACCAGCTCGACGCCGAACGCGGACAGCCGCTGGGCCACCAGCTGGCCGATCTTGCCCAGGCCGACGATGCCGACGGTCTTGCCGCTGATCTCGATCCCGGTATAGCTGCTGCGCTTCCACTTGCCCTGGCGCAGGCTCGCGTCGGCGGCCGGGATGTGCCGGGCCGCGGCCAGCAGCAGCGCGATCGCGTGCTCGGCGGCGGAGACGATGTTCGACGTCGGCGCGTTGACCACCATCACACCGTGCGAGGTCGCGGCGGCGACGTCGACGTTGTCGAGTCCCACACCGGCGCGCGCGACGATCTGGAGCCGGGTGGCCGCGGCCAGCACCTCGGCGTCGACCTGGGTGGCCGAGCGCACGAGCAGCGCGTCGGCGTCCACGATCGCCTCGAGCAGCGCGCGGCGGTCGGTGCCGTCCACGGTGCGAATCTCGACGTCGTCGCCGAGCAGCGCGACCGCGGAGGGGGCGAGCTTCTCGGCGAGGAGGGCGACTGGGCGGGTCTGGGCGGTGGCGGCGTTGCTCACGGTGCTGCGGTGCTCCCCGGGATCGGGTCGTGACGATGGGCCTCGGACGCATCGGAGTCTAGTTGGAGCACGCCGTGCGGGGGCCACGGACTTGTGTCGCTCGACATCGGATACTCCGATCGCGACGGGATCGCGCAATCGTTACGTTTGGTGATGAGTGCACCACGGACCGCTCTTAACATCATGCGGGCCGGTCCGGGACTCCGCCGGGCCAGTCGAGCGGAGGTTCTCCCCGTGCGACCCAACACCCACAGGCTGAACGGTGTCGGCCCCGCGCATCCGGCCCTCGGTTTCCCGCTCTGGTTCGCCGACGAGAACGGTGTCCGGCTCGAGCTCGGGCTGGACCGAGGCGACGTGAACATCCAGGCGATCGGCGAGCCGCCGGAGACGCCACCGGGCCCGCCGTTCCCCGACGATTTCCCGGACGAGGCGTTCTACTTCTACGCCGAGGCAGAGATGACCGTTGGCGGGACCGACGGTCCGTCCCGAGCGCGGCTGATCCTCGCGCTGGAGGCCGCGTTCGGCGGGGACGGCACCGTCGTCGACCGGCGTCAGGTCGTGTTCGGGCGGATCCGGGTGCGCGCCGATGACCTGTGGCCCGACACCGACTACATCGCCCTGCACCCCTACGGCGAGACCCCGCCGATGCGGACCGACGAGCGCGGACGGCTGTTCTGGACCCAGGACCTCGGCGGCGGCCCCGGCGAGTTCGCCCCCGCCCTCGACGGGCAGGTGGCGCCGTTCCTGACGGCGGTGCCGCCACCTCCCGCGGGCTACCTGGGCGACGGTGCGACGGCCACCAGTGTCACCGGCAGCCCGTACGACACGAACCTCTTCCGGCTGATCGGTCCCCGGGTCGGCAACGTCGGAGCCACGGCGAACAGCGCGGCCGTCGGGGAGATCTCCACCGATCTGTTCGTCGTGCAGGGGAAGGTGGCCACCGTCCGAGGGGTGCAGGTGGACCGGCTCGGCTACCGGCGCGACGTCGCCGGCGCCGTGGTGATCGACGTACTCGCCTCTACGGCTCCGGGTTCCACCATCGAGGCGAGCGGCCCCGATGTACGCACGACCCGTCTGGCCGGGGCCGGGCCCCACTACGCGGCACGCGTGGGCTGCGACGGCCTGCCGTCCACGGTGGTCCTCGCCGCGAGCGACGATCCGCCCGAACTGGCGCTCACCCTCCCGGTTCACGAGCTGGTCACGGTGACCCGGGCCGAGCACGATCCGTCGACCGGCACCCTGACCGTCGAGGCGGTCTCCGGGGACGTGCAGGCCCCGCCCCTGCTGACGCTGTCCGGCGACGGGATCCCGGACACTCGGCTGGTCGGTGGCACCGTGGCCTTGCCCGGGATCGCGGCCCCTCCCCCGCGGGTCACCGTGACGTCGGAGCCCGACGCCGAGGGCGATCGGGGCACGGGCAGCCGGGAGGTGACGCTCGCCGGACCGGCGAGCGTCCCGGTACCGGTCACCGCGGTGATTGCACCGGTGCCGCCCGTCCCCCGGGGCAGGCGGGTGACGTTGGACGGACGCGGGTCCGCCGCAGCGAGGGCCTTCTCATGGCAGCAGGTCTCGGGCCCGCCGATCACGCTGGACAACGCCGACACCGCCCGGCCGTCGTTCACCGCCCCGGCCGGGGACGTGGTGGTCGAGCTGGCGGTCACCGGCGCGGGCATGACGGTCATGACGGCCGCGACGATCCCGGTGACCGCCCCGGCCCCCGCCGTCGCCCGGGCCGGTCCGGACCTGACCGCCGCGGTCGGCGACCGCATCGTCCTCGACGGCGGCACCAGCCTGAACGCGGTCACCTTCGCCTGGACCGCGCCCGGGAACCCGGGCCTGGTGCTCGACGACGCGGACACCGTGACGCCGTCGTTCGTACTCCCCGGTGGCGGTCCGGTGGCGCTACAGCTCACCGTGTCCGGGCCGGTCGGGCCGGACGCCGTGGACGCGGTCGTGGTCCGGCCGTTGCCCGAGCAGCTGACGGTCTCCGGTGCCCAGTTCCGCACCGGCCGCCTGTCCTGGCGGATCAGCGGCACCGTCACCGGCACCGCCCCGGACCGGGTGACGGCGCGGTACCGGGGCCTGGAGATCGGTTCGGCCCTGGCCGACGCCACCGGGACCTGGGACATCCGCAGGACCGTGCCGGCCGGCGACCCGCTGCGCCCGCCACCCCGCGGTGCCGAGGTCGTCGTGACCTCCACCCGCGGTGGCGACCGGACCGAGCCCGTCATCGTCCGAGACTGAGGGAGCAGCCGTGAGCTACCAGATCGAGGGATCGTTCATCGAGGCCTGCGACTGCTACGTCGTCTGCCCGTGCTGGGTCGACGACGAGCCGGACGAGGGCCACTGCACCGGTCTGTTCGCGTGGCAGCTCGACACCGGATCGCTGATCGCGGGCGTCGACGTCGGCGGGTGCACGGTCGTCGCGGTCACCACGCACCAGGGCGGACGGCGGGAGCCGCGCACGACCACCGTGCTCTACGTCGACGACGGCGCCTCCCCCGCCCAGCGCGACCAGCTCGGCATGGCCTTCTCCGGGAGGCTCGAAGGCGCGCTCGGGGACCTGGCGGCGGTGAGCGGAAAGGTGGTGGCGATCCGCCCGGCCCGGATCGTCATCGATCCGGACGAGAGCAACTGGTCGGTGCGGGTGCTGCTGCTCGACCCCGCGACCCGGACTCCGTTCGAGCCGGCGGTGCCGCTCGTCGAGGCCTTCGGATCGCCGAAGCTCCTGGAGAAGCAGGCCGGACCGCTGCGTCTGACGCACACGGCCCTGTCCGACGAGCTCGGCATCGGGCCGGGCACCGTGACCGCGCAGCAGGGGCGGGGACTCGCGCTCCATGCAGGGGAACTCCCCAACGGTGGCATCGAGGTGCACGGCCGGTCCGGAATGCGCGGGCGTTTCCGCTACCAGGAGCCGCCCGCGGCCGGGATCCGTCGCACGCCCCCGCCGGCGGACTGAGCGATGGCCACCACGCTCAGCGCTGCCGGCTCGCTGTTGCGACCGGAGCGGCGGCTGCTCGTCCTGTCCGTCCTCGGCGCGGCCGCGGCTGCGTGGTTGGTGCTCCTGCTGGCGGGCGAGGCGCTGCCCCATCACGTGACCGCGGCCTCGCACGATCACCACCACGATGTGGGCCCCTCCACCACGGCCGTCGCCACGGGCTGGCTGCTGATGGTGGTCGCGATGATGCTGCCGCCCGCCCTGCCGATGTTCGACCTGCTGCGCACCCTGGCCGCCCGGCACCGCCGCCCGATGGTCGTGGTCGGCGCCGGGGTGGCCGCGTTCGTCGGGGTGTGGGCCGCGGCCGGTGTCGTGCTGGTCGGCGCCGGGCTCGGACTGCGCGCCCTGGCCGCGAGCACGCCGTGGACGGCCGCGCGACCGCATCTGTTCGCCGCGGCGGTGCTGGCCGTCGCCGGTGTCTACCAGCTCGGGCCGCTCGCGCAGGCCTGCCTGCGTGCCTGCCGGACACCGCGCGGGTTCGCCGTCGCCCACTGGCGCGGCGTCCGGGCGCCGTGGGTGGAAGCGGCCGCTGTGGCCGGGGCCTACGGCGCCTCGTGCGTCGGCTGCTGCTGGGCGCTGATGACCGTCTCGCTGGTGGTCGGCGTGGCCGCGCTGCCGGTGATGGTCGTGCTCACCGTCCTGATGGCGGCGCAGCGGCTGGCCCGGCACGGGCGCCGGCTGGTCCGCCCGTCCGGGTTCGCCCTGCTGGCACTCGGCGCGGTCGCCGCGACCGGCCTGCTTCCCCTGACCTGAGAACGCACCGAGAACGCCCGGACTCACCGGAGACGGACCCGAGCCCGCCGGAGAAGAGAGTGCCCTCATGACGCTGTACTACGACGTCGTCGCGATCTCCGTCCCGATCGTCTACACCGGCGACGGGGACCACGACCCGAACGGGTTGATGTTCGCCCCGCGGGCACACAAGCCCCTTCTGCAGTGGATCCGCGAGAGCCTCGACGACCGCGGACGCAGCCGGGAGAAGCTCGCCGACATGCACGAGCGCCGCCAGTGGGCGCAGCTGGTCGTCGACGGGCTCCCCCGCTACGAGCGCATGCTCGACCGGCTCGCCTCCGGGCCCGAGACCGACCGGTACCTGATCCAGGACCTCGGGGGTGAGATCGACAAGGAGGCACGCCCCGACGAGCACGACCGGTCCCGGCGCCGCCACCGCAACCCCCGGGCCGCGGCGGTGCGCCAGAACGTGCTGGCCACCGTCGACGAACTGGTCGCCGCCCTGGGCGAGCTCACCGACGGTGCGGTGGACCGGCTCAGCTCGGACCGGGCGACCCGCATGCAGTGGTGGCAGCGCTGGCGGACGGCGCTGCCCGGTATCGACGCCGCGATCGAGGCGCGGGTCGCGGACCTGCGCGACCCCAGGGAGCTCGCGAACGCCGCGCTGTCCCGCGACGAGATCGCCCGCCTGATGTACAACGACCGCAAGCCCGGGAACTCGGGCCCCCGCTACGACCGGTGCAACCCGCTCAAGCCCATCCCCGTGGTGCGCCCGCTGGTGCTGCGCGGACGGGTCGGCGAGGCCGTGCAGGTGGACTTCGAGAACTCGATCGAGAAGCGGCACGTCGGGTTCCACGTGCAGGGCGACGGCCTGCACGGGCAGTTCGACCAAGGCGCGTCCGGAACCTCGCCGGGTCCGGCGGGGGCTGGGGTCCGGTTCGCTGACGGGGCCGCGGTCGGCATCAACCGCTCCACGGTGACCCCGCCGAACGGGCGGCACACGTTCGCGTTCGAGTGCCTGCACGAGGGTGCCTGGCCGATCAACGACCTGGGCGACGTGCGCAGCTCCGAGAACGGTACGAACCTGCACGGCCTGTTCGGCGCCCTGATCGTCGAGCCGGCGGGCGCCACGTGGTGGGACCCGGAGACCGGCGAGGGGCTCACCCACCGCGGCCGGACCCTCGCCGACGTCGACGTCGTGATGCCCCGGGCGATCCCGTCCCGGGAGGACTACGTCGACCTCCACAGCCCGCCCGGCTCGGCACCGTGCAGCCATCGCGAGTTCACCGTGTTCATCCACGACGAGCCCGAGATCCACAGCGGCCATCACGTCGCCGGCGGCGAGCACACGGTGATGCCACTGTCCTACCGCGCCGAGCCGATGCCCAACCGGCTCCCGCACCGGATGCGCCGGCTCGCCGAGGCGACCCCGCTGACCAGGGACCCGCACGAGCACGGGATCGACCACTCCGCGGTGGGGATCGAGCTCGACGAGGAGCTCGGCGAGGTCTTCCGGACCGCCCGCGACCACGACGCCACCGCCACCGAACCGCCCGCCGACTCGATAACGCACCACGAGGGCCCGTTCCTGGAACGCGTGGCCGGCGAGGAGCAGCACCACAGCTCCTGGCTGTTCGGCGACCCGGTCACCCCGATCTTCCGGGCCTACAAGGGCGACCCCGCGCGGGTGCGGGTGATCCACGCCGGGGTCAAGGAGACCCACGTGTTCCACCTGCACGTCCACCAGTGGCGCGCGGTCCCGGAGGACTCCGGGAGACCCTCGGTCGACGGGATCGACTCCCTCGACCACCGCAGCCAGCTGCTGGACTCGATCACGATCGGGCCGCAGGCCGCGATCACGATCGACCCGCTCTACGGCTCCGGCAGCCGCCAGCACACCCCCGGCGACGTGATCTGGCACTGCCACCTCTACCCGCACTTCCACCACGGGATGTGGGGCCTGTGGCGCAGTTTCGACCGCTGGGTCGACGGCAGCCGCGCCTACCCGGACGGGACGCCCTGCCACCCGTTGCAGCCCCTGCCCGGCCGGCTACCGGAAGGCCATCCGAACCACCCGGAGGCCGCGCTCGACACCGGACGTCCCGGGTTCCCGTGGTTCGTCGACGCGACCGTCCCCCGCAAGTCCCCGCCACCGCCGGCGATCCTCGACCATCACGTGGGCGGCCGGCGGCGGCTGCTCCGCATGCCGAACCACTCCGTCGACGAGTACGCCGCCTTCGCCCAGGGATGCAAGAACGACCCGCAGCCCGGCGCTCTGTTCGTCGACCTCGACGGGGACGCGCGCACCTGGAACGCGACCGCCGGCCTCGACGCGCCCCGGGTGCTGCACTACGACGTGGAGGTCGACCAGTCCACGGTCACCTACAACAGCCAGGACTGGTACGACCGCAACGGTCACCACTACCGGATCACCGCGATCACCGAGACGACCACCGGCCCGGACGGACTCCGGACGACCGTGCCGCGTGCCGTCCCGGCGAGGCCGGTGGAGACGTTCTTCCCCCGGGCCAACCACGGCGACGTCGTAGAACTGACGTTCCTCAACCGGCTGGGCACGATCCCGCCCGACGGGTTCGACTTGCGCACCCCGCCGGTCGAGTGCGGGCTGCACGTGCACCTGGTCAAGTTCGACGTGATGACCGCCGACGGCTCGTCGACGGGGTGGAACTACCTCTCCGGCGCGAGCTGCGCCGAGGCCGTCGCCGGCGCGCACACCCGTCCCGGGGACATGCCGGTGATCGCGGGCCTGCACCGATGGGTGGTCGACGAGGAGTTCGGCCCCTGCTTCTTCCACGACCACCTGTTGGCCAACTACCGGCAGAAGCACGGTCTGTTCGCCGCCCTGATCGCCGAGCCGCACGGCTCGACCTGGCTGAACCCCGAGCAGGACGCGGTCGCCTGGACCGGGCCGGAGGCGGTCGTCACCTACCCGGAGCAGGGGCGCCGTCCGGGCCATCCTCCGCCCACCCCGGAGGAGCGGCTGCCGAGCACCGCCTTCCGCGAGGCGTGCCTGGGAATCGGTGACTTCGTGTGCCTGCACGACGCGGAACACGCGCCGCTGAACCCGCCGGGCGAACTCGGTGGCGACGACGACCCGGGCACGATGGCCGTGAACTTCCGATGCACGCCTCTGACGTTCCGTGGCGACGACCCGTCGCGCTGGTTCAGCGACGAGGCCGGATCGATCGACACCCCGGTGATCCGCACCTACGCCGGTGAACGGCTGCGGATCCGGTTGATCCAGGGGTCGCACGAGGAGCAGCACAGCTTCGTCGCGCACGGGCTGCGCTGGCGGCGGGAGTGGCACCGGCCGACGTCGACGCTGGTCGACCAGCAGACCCTCGGTATCTCCGAGGCCTTCACCCTGGACCTGCACGAGAAGTTCGGCGCCGGCTACGGGCCCGGTGACCACCTGTGGCAGTTCGCCGCGATCGATGACCTCTGGCTGGGCTGCTGGGGGCTGGTCCGCGCCCTGCGTCCCGGTGAGGTCGACCCGGAGGTGTTTCCCCCGCTACCCGACCCTGACCGGACGATCGACGACCCACCGCCGAACCCGCTGGTCCGGACGACGCCGGCAAAGCCGTCCCGTGACTCCGCCGGGGCATGGCGGGATCCGGAGACGGGCGGCACCGCCGACGTCCGGGAGTTCGTCGTCCGCGCCCGCCGCGTCGAGCACCTCTGCGACGGCACCACGCTCACCGACCCGTGGGGGCTGGTGTTCGAGGTGGTCGCCGACGGCGCGTCGTTCGACCAGGGCTTCGTCGAGCTGCCGGATGATAGGGGCCGCCCACGCGACCGGCGGGAGACGACGCCTCCCGGCACATCGGTATCGGTCGAGCCGCTCGTCCTACGTGCCCGGCGGGGCGAGTGGGTGCGGGTCCTGCTGGTCAACGAGGTGCTCGACGGCACCGACGACGACGATCGCGACCCGTTGCAGCAGAGGTTCGAGCCGGAGCCGTCCCCTCCGCGGGTCCCACTGGAGTCCCTGGACGAGCAGGGGTACCCCGACAAGAGGAAGGTCTCACCACGCGTCTCGCTGCACGCGAGCCTGCTGCGCTACGACGTGACCACCGACGACGGTTCCTGGGTGGGCGGCAACCACGACTCCACCGTCGGCACGCTCGGCACCCCCGAGGACCTCGGCGAGCACGGGGACCACGCGGGCGGCGACGTGGTGTTCCGCGAGCACCACGGCACCGGGTCGCACGGTGACCCGAACTGGCGCGAGTACTGGTGGTTCGTCGACGGCGCACTCGGCTCGGACTCCCACAGGACGGGACCCGGCCAGGTGTGTCTGCTGCGCGACGCCGCCGACGTACGCAACCACCGTCACCACGGCCTGGTCGGCGCACTGGTCGTCGAACCCGACGACATCGAACCCCGCGACCCGGCGACGGGGCTCCCACGCTGGTGGGGCGTCGACGCTCGGATCGTCTCCACTGTCGACGGCTCCCTGGTCGCGACGGAGAGCGTGCTGATCGTGCAGGACGGGCTGCGGCTGTTCGTAGCGGGTAACCCCGAGTCCCCGGTCCGCGACGTGGTCGTCGGCGACGACCCGGAGGACGCGGGTCAGAAGGGGGTCAACTACCGCACGGAGCCCGTGCATCCGTCGAGGATGCTGGCGGTACCTGCCCCGTCCACGCCGGTCGTCCCGGCGCAGGTCGGGACGCCGCTGTGGCTACGTCTGCTGTGTGCCGGCGACAAACCCCGCAACCACTCGTTCACCGTGCACGGCATGGCCTGGAACTCCGCACCCTGGCTGAAGGGCACCGCAGCCCCGTGGGCCGGATCGCTGTCCGGGCTCACCGCAGGGACGGTGCACGACCTCGTCCTGTACCCCGAGCATCCCGGCGACCACGCCTACCGCAGCGGCGCCTTCCGCTGGGCCGTGGAGAACGGGGTCTGGGGCATCGTCCGCGTCGAGTGAGAGCACTCCGGAACGAACGAACGGCACCCCCGTCGCACGAGTTCCGACGAGGGTGCCGTTCGTGAGGTCCGGTCGTGCCGGGGCCCCGGGGCGGAGATCAGGTGGCCTTGGTGCCCACCCAGCTCATCAGGCCGCGCAACTTCTCGCCGACCTGCTCGATGGAGTGCTCCGAGCCTTCCTTCTGGAGGCGGTCGAAGTTCGGCCGGCCGTTCTCGTCCTCGGCCACCCACTCGCGGGCGAACGTGCCGTCCTGCACCTCGGTGAGGATCTTGCGCATCTCGTCCTTCACGGCCGGGGTGATGACGCGCGGACCACGGGTGAGATCGCCGTACTCGGCGGTGTCGGAGATGGAGAAGCGCTCGTTGGTGATGCCGCCCTCGTACATCAGGTCGACGATCAGCTTGAGCTCGTGCAGGCACTCGAAGTAGGCGATCTCCGGGGCGTAGCCCGCTTCGGTCAGCACCTCGAACCCGGTCTGCACCAGCGCCGCGGCACCGCCGCAGAGGACCGCCTGCTCACCGAACAGGTCGGTCTCGGTCTCCTCCTTGAACGTGGTCTCGATGACGCCGGCGCGGGCGCCGCCGATCCCGGCCGCGTAGGACAGCGCGAGCGCCTTAGCCCCACCCGAGGGGTCCTGCTCGACCGCGATCAGGCACGGCACGCCCTTGCCGTCGACGTACTGACGGCGGACCAGGTGACCCGGGCCCTTCGGCGCGACCATCGCGACGTCGACGTCCGACGGCGGCTTGATCAGGTCGTAGCGGATGTTGAAGCCGTGCCCGAAGAAGATCGCGTCGCCGCTCTTGAGGTTCGGCGCGATGTCGTCGGCGTAGATGAAGCGCTGCTTGGTGTCCGGCGCCAGGATCATGATCACGTCGGCCCAGGCCGAGGCCTCGAACGGGGTGAGCACCTCGAGGCCCTCGTCGGTGGCCTTCTGCCGGGACTTCGAGCCCTCCGGCAGACCGATCTTGACCTGGACGCCGGAGTCGCGCAGCGACAGCGAGTGGGCGTGGCCCTGCGAGCCGTAGCCGATCACGGCGACCTTGCGGCCCTGGATGATCGACAGGTCGGCGTCGTCGTCGTAGTAGATGTTCACAGCCATGATGTGGTGCGGATCCTTTCCAGCGTTAGTAGTGCGATGAGTTGTTTAACGCACGGTCGCGGCGGTGATGGAGCGGGGCCCGCGGCCCACCGCGACCATCCCGGACTTGACCATCTCGCGGACGCCGTACGGCTCGAGCATGCGCAGCAGCGCGTTGAGCTTGTCCGTGGTGCCGGTGGCCTCGACCGTGACCGCCTCCGGGGAGACGTCGACGACCTTGGCCCGGAACATCTGCACGGTCTCGAGCACCTGGCTGCGCACCGTGGAGTCGGCCCGGACCTTGACCAGCAACAGCTCGCGCTGCACCGAGGCCTCCGGGTCCAGCTCCACGATCTTGATCACATGGATGAGCTTGTTGAGCTGCTTGGTGACCTGTTCCATCGGCAGCTCGTCGACCTCGACCACGATCGTCATCCGGGAGACGTCCGGGTGCTCGGTCGGGCCGACCGCCAGCGAGGAGATGTTGAACCCACGTCGGGAGAACAGGCCGGAGACCCGGGCGAGCACCCCCGGCTTGTCCTCGACCAGCACCGACAGGGTGTGTCGCTCGGTCATCGTGCCTCCCCGTTGGCCGCGTTGGCCCCGTTCGCCCCGTTGGCAGAGCCCTCCGGGCGCAGCGCCTCGGTCGTCACGTCCGCGACGTCGTCGACGCTCGCGGCCAGCTCGTCGGTGTCGAACAGCGGCCGGATGTGGCGGGCCGCCATGATCTCGTCGTTTCCGGTGCCCGCGGCGACCATCGGCCACACCTGGGCGTCCGCGCCGACCACGAAGTCGATCACGACCGGACGGTCGTTGATCTCCATCGCCTCGTGGATGACGCGGTCCACGTCCTCGCGCGACTCCGCCCGCAGGCCCACGCACCCCATCGCCTCGGCCAGCATCGGGAAGTCCGGGATGCGCAGCTTGTGGGTGTTGAGGTTCGTGTTGGAGTAGCGCTCGCCGTAGAACAGGTTCTGCCACTGCCGGACCATGCCCAGGTTGCCGTTGTTGATCACGGCGACCTTGATCGGGATGCCCTCGATGGCGCAGGTGGCGAGTTCCTGGTTGGTCATCTGGAAGCAGCCGTCGCCGTCGATGCACCACACGACGGCGTCCGGGCGGCCGACCTTGGCGCCCATCGCCGCCGGCACCGCGTACCCCATCGTGCCGAGCCCACCCGAGTTGAGCCAGGTCCGCGGCTTCTCGTAGCGGACGAACTGCGCCGCCCACATCTGGTGCTGGCCGACACCCGCCGCATAGACCGCGTCCGGACCGGCGATCGCGCCGATCCGCTCGATCACGTACTCCGGCGACACCGCGCCGTCGTCGGGCCAGGAGTAGCCCAGCGGGAACGTCTCGCGCAGCTCGGACATCTGCGCCCACCAGGCGCCCAGGTCGGGCTCGCCGTGCTGCTCGCGCTCGGCCTTGATCGCCTCGATCAGCTCGAGGATGACCTCCTTGGCGTCCCCGACGATCGGCACGTCGGCGCGGCGGTTCTTGGAGATCTCGGCCGGGTCGATGTCGGCGTGCACGATCTTCGCCGCGGGGGCGAAGCTGTCCAGCCTGCCGGTGACCCGGTCGTCGAACCGGGAGCCGAGCGCGACCAGCAGGTCCGAGCGCTGCATCGACGCGACCGCGGCGACGGTGCCGTGCATCCCGGGCATGCCCAGGTGCAGCTCGTGCGAGTCCGGGAACGCACCGCGCGCCATCAGCGTGGTGACGACCGGGGCGCCGGTGAGCTCGGCGAGCTCGCGCAGCTCCTCCGACGCCTCGGCCTTGATCACGCCGCCGCCGACGTAGAGCACCGGGCGGGTGGACTGCTGGATCAGCCGGGCGGCCTCGCGGATCTGCTTGCCGTGCGGCCGGGTCGTCGGCCGGTAACCGGGAAGCGCCAGCTCCGGGGGCCAGGAGAACGTCGTCGCCTCCTGCAGGACGTCCTTCGGGATGTCCACCAGGACCGGCCCGGGCCGGCCGGTGGACGCCAGGTGGAAGGCCTCGGCGATCGCGCGCGGGATCGCGAGCGCGTCGGTCACCAGCATGTTGTGCTTCGTCACCGGCAGGGTGATGCCGGTGATGTCGGCCTCCTGGAACGCGTCGGTGCCGATCAGCGGCCGGCTCTGCTGACCGGTGATGGCCACCAGCGGCACCGAGTCCATGTGCGCGTCCGCGATCGGGGTGACCAGGTTCGTGGCCCCCGGCCCGGACGTCGCCATGCAGACCCCGACCTTGCCGGTCGCCTGCGCGTACCCGGTCGCGGCGTGTCCGGCGCCCTGCTCGTGGCGGACCAGGATGTGGCGGACCCGGGTCGAGTCCAGCAACGGGTCGTAGGCCGGCAGGATCGTGCCGCCCGGGAGACCGAACACGACCTCGCAGCCGATCTCCTCGAGCGAGCGGACCAGGGACTGTGCCCCACTCATCGGCTCGTTGTCGATGCGCGGGCCGGGCACGGTCGCCTCGCCGCGCGCGGCGGCAGGCGAGTCGCTGCGCTGGGTGGCCGTGCGCCCGGGCGGCGGGGCCGGTTTCGGCCCGGCGGACCCGGATCGGGAGGGTGCGGTGGTCATGATCGCCTCTGCCTCGCTGGAGATCGCTAGTGATCAGGTGCTGGACATGAACTGTGCTGGTGACATAAAAAAGCCCCCGCCGCCCGGTCGATGGGCTGGTGCGAGGGTGAGCGCGTCGTCGTCCGAGTACGGCTTACTCAGGCGTCGACGCGCCCGGGAAGTACGAGAATTCGGATGACGAACATGTGACGACGCTAGCACGCGCGCCGCGGCCGGCGTCAACGACCGGCTCCGGCTGTGGCGCCACCCGGCGGTGGAACCAAGCACGGCCGGATCCGCCGGCACCGTGGCTGCAGCCGGGCGCCGGTGTCGATCACGCGCGAGATGCGCTCCAGTGCTCTGTGACCGACCGGGGAGAACCGTGAAGCGCATCTCGCGTGTGGTGCCGCCGACAGCAGGCGCGCACGGCCTCGCGCCGGACGCGCCGCTGGAGACCGAACGGATGGCGAGCCCGCGGACGCCACCGCGCGTGCGTCCACGAGCCCGCGCGGGCGGGCGGTGCGAGAATGGGCCGGTGAGCAGCACCGAGCCGTCCGTACCCGACCCGGCACCGCTGGACGTGCAGCGGGAGGTCCCGCCGCGGCTGGTGTTCCGGCATTCGGCGCTGGGGATCCTGGCGGCGGTCCTGTTCCTGATCTGCGCGCTGCCGCTGATGCTCTCGGTGCCGTTCTTCTGGCTGGTCGTGCTCGTCCCGATCGGGTTCGTCGTGTGGCTGGTGCGGGTGCGCACCACCGTGGACGGCGACACCGTCACGGCCCGCACCGTGACCGGCTCCCGCAGTGTCGCGTGGGACGACATCGCCTCGCTGCGCCTCGGGAAGCGGTCCGGCCTGATGGCCGTGCTCGGCGACGACACGGCGCTGCCGCTGCCGGCCGTGCACCTGCGCGACCTGCCGGCGCTGGCGATCGCCAGCGGCGGCCGCGTCCCCGACCCGACCGGCGACTGACAGCGGGGCCGGTGGCGCAGGAGGCGAAACGGCTGCTCACCGGGCGCGTACCCTGGATCCCGATCACCTCGTCGCGACCGTCGTCCGTGCCCGCACAACCTCACCGCCCGCCGGCGGGCGGTACGAAACCCGGCTGGAGAGAAGACCCGATGCCCGCCCTCCGTTCCCGTGTCACCACCCACGGCCGCAACGCCGCCGGAGCCCGTTCGCTCTGGCGCGCGACCGGCATGGGTGACGACGACTTCGGCAAGCCGATCGTGGCGATCGCGAACTCCTACACCCAGTTCGTGCCCGGCCACGTGCACCTCAAGGACATGGGAGACCTGGTCGCCGGGGCGATCAAGGAGGCCGGCGGGGTCGCCAAGGAGTTCAACACGATCGCCGTCGACGACGGCATTGCGATGGGGCACGGTGGGATGCTCTACTCGCTGCCCTCGCGCGAGATCATCTCCGACTCCGTCGAGTACATGGTCAACGGGCACGCGGCGGACGCTCTGGTCTGCATCTCGAACTGCGACAAGATCACGCCCGGGATGCTGAACGCCGCGATGCGGCTCAACATCCCGACCGTGTTCGTCTCCGGCGGGCCGATGGAGGCAGGCAAGGCGGTCGTCGTCGGCGGTGTCGCGCAGGCCCCGACCGACCTGATCACCGCGATCTCCGCGTCCGCGTCGTCCGAGGTGGACGAGCCCGGGCTGGCCGAGGTGGAGCGCTCCGCGTGCCCGACCTGCGGATCCTGCTCCGGGATGTTCACCGCGAACTCGATGAACTGCCTGACCGAGGCGCTCGGGCTCGCGCTGCCCGGCAACGGCTCCACGCTGGCCACGCACGCCGCGCGCAAGGAACTGTTCCTCAACGCCGGCCGCACCGTGATGGACCTGGCCACCCGCTGGTACTCCGACGACGACGCGTCGGCCCTGCCGCGTCAGATCGCCACCAAGGAGGCGTTCGAGAACGCGATGGCCCTCGACGTGGCGATGGGCGGCTCGACCAACACGGTCCTGCACATCCTGGCCGCCGCGCAGGAGGGCGAGATCGAGTTCACGCTCGCCGACATCGACGCGATCTCGCGCCGGGTGCCGTGCCTGAGCAAGGTCGCCCCGAACTCGGACTACCACATGGAGGACGTGCACCGGGCCGGCGGAATCCCCGCCATCCTGGGCGAGCTCTACCGCGGCGGGCTGCTCGACGACAACGTGCACACGGTGCACTCGCCGTCGATGGCGCAGTGGCTGGGCGAGTGGGACATCCGCGCCTCCTCGCCGTCGGAGACCGCGGTCGAGCTGTACCACGCGGCGCCCGGCGGGGTCCGCACGACCGAGGCGTTCTCCACTACCAACCGCTGGTCCTCGCTGGACACGGAGGCGGCGACGGGGTGCATCCACGACGTCGCGCACGCGTTCTCCGCCGACGGCGGCCTGGCCGTGCTGCACGGCAACCTCGCCGAGAAGGGCGCGGTGATCAAGACCGCGGGCATCCCGGAGGACATCTGGAACTTCGAGGGCCCGGCCGTGGTCCTGGAGAGCCAGGAGGACGCGGTGTCGGCGATCCTGCGCAAGGAGATCAAGCCCGGCGACGTGCTGGTCATCCGCTACGAGGGCCCGGCCGGCGGCCCGGGGATGCAGGAGATGCTGCACCCGACGGCGTTCCTCAAGGGCGCCGGCCTGGGCAAGGTCTGCGCGCTGGTCACCGACGGCCGGTTCTCCGGCGGCTCGAGCGGCATCTCGGTCGGGCACATCTCCCCGGAGGCCGCGCACGGCGGCACGATCGGGCTGGTCGAGACCGGCGACCGGGTCGCCCTCGACGTCCGCGCGCGCAGCCTGGCGCTGCTCGTCGACGATGCCGTGCTGGCCGAGCGCCGGGCCAAGATGGAGGCCAGCGAGCGTCCGTGGCAGCCGCGCGACCGCGACCGCGTCGTATCCAAGGCCCTGCGCGCCTACGCCGCACTGACCACCTCGGCCGACACCGGAGCCGTCCGCGACGTGCGCTGACGCGCCCGTGCGCGCTCGACGGCATAACGTCTCCGACCATGACGATCGGAACACGGCAGCTGGGTGCACTCGAGGTCTCCGCACAGGGGCTCGGGTGCATGGGGATGAGCCAGGCCTACGGGGACACCTCCGACGAGGCCGAGTCGATCGCGACGGTCCACCGGGCCCTGGAGCTCGGCGTGACGCTGCTCGACACGGCGAACGTCTACGGCGCCGGCGCGAACGAGGAGCTGGTCGGGCGCGCCATCGCCGACCGGCGCGACCGGGTGGTGCTGGCCACCAAGTTCGGCATCGTCCGGGACGCCGAGGGCAACCAGGGCGCGCAGGGTGATCCGGACTACGTGCGGCAGTGCTGCGACGAGTCGCTGGCCCGCCTCGGCGTCGACCACATCGACCTCTACTACCAGCACCGCGTCGACCCGGACGTGCCGATCGAGGACACGGTCGGGGCGCTGGCCGGGCTCGTCGAGCAGGGCAAGATCCGTCACTACGGGCTGTCCGAGTGCGGGGCCGACACGATCCGGCGCGCGCACGCCGTGCACCCGGTGACGGCCGTGCAGAGCGAGTGGTCGCTGTGGACCCGCGGGCTCGAGGACGAGGTCGCGCCGGTGTGCGCGGAGCTCGGCATCGGGGTGGTGCCGTTCTCCCCGCTCGGACGCGGGTTCCTCACCGGGGCCATCACCTCGACCGGCCAGCTCGGCGAGGGCGACATGCGTAAGGGCCTGCCCCGCTTCGGCGAGGACAACATGGCGGCGAACCTGGCCATCGTCGACGCGCTGAAGGTCCTGGCCGACAAGCGCGGTGTGACGGCCGGGCAGCTCGCACTGGCCTGGGTGCAGCACCGCGGGGCGAACGTCGTCCCGATCCCGGGCACGAAGCGCCGCACGTACCTGGAGCAGAACGTGGCCGCCGCGGAGCTGGAACTCTCCGCCGACGAGATCGCCGCGATCGAGGCCGCCACACCGCCGGAGGCCGTCGCCGGCGACCGCTACCCTGCCCACCTCCAGCGCAACGTGGGCCGCTGAGCCCTCCGTCCGGCCCGGCGTGCGCCGAGATGAGCGAGGTGATCACGCCGATGGCCAGGAACGCCAGCACGACGACGCTGAACTCGTCGACCCGGCGGCTGCGCACGATCGTGATCAGCATGTCCAGCAGCGGCCCGATCCCACTCAGGAGCAACGCCGTGACCTGGCCGTACCCGCGATCGGTCAGCAGGTCGAAGACGACGATCGGCACGACGACACTGAGCAGGGTCGTCTGCACCCACGGCAGGACGTTCGCGGCGAACCCACCACCCGTTGCGGGACGGCTGGAGGGGTGGGATTCGATGGCATCTGCGATGGTGACCGTCCTGATGTGACGATAGGCTTCACGAGCGTGAGTGAAAGTGTGGATCCAATGGGTGGTTCGACGCGCCCCCACCGGAGCCCGACCACCGGTCTGGTCGCCACGTTGTTCCAGCTCGCCGGGCGCTCCGAGCTGCCCGGCGTCGGGCTCGTCGAGCTGCTCGGGGAGTTCGGGCTCAGCACCGCCGCGGCCCGGCGGCACCTGGCCCGCATGCGCGACGACGGTCAGCTGGCCGGCGTCCGGTCCGGGCGGGGCACGAACTACCGGATGGCCGGTCCCTTCGGTCACCGCGTCGTGCAGCTCGGCCAGGAGCTCGGCACGGCCCCGCCGACCTGGGAGGGCCACTTCGACGCGCTGCTGTTCGCGGTGCCGGAGAGTCACCGGGCCTACCGGGACCGTCTGCGGCGGGTCGCGCTGCTGGTCGGCTACGGGCAGCTGCAGCCGGGCGTGCTGATCAGCGTCGGTGACCGGTCCGCCCAACTCGCCGAGGTGCTGGCCGACTGCCCGGACGACGCGCGCGTCACCCGCGCGACCATCGCCCTGGACACCGCCGATGCGGCCCGCCTCGCCGTACCAGCTTGGGACCTCGACGACGTGGCTGCCACCCTGACCGGGCACGCCGAGGCACTGGAGTCGGTCCTGCGCGAGGCCGGCACACCGCGGCCGGACGGCACGACGTTGCGCCGCTTCGCGGAGCTGTTCAACGCCGTGTTCATCGACCTGGTCCGCGACCCGCGCCTGCCCGACGAGCTACGCCCGCCCGGCTGGCCCCACCACCGCCTCCTGATCGCGATGGCCGAGATGGGCGACCGCTTCGGCCCGCCCGCGGTCGAGTTCCTGCACACCCGCCTGGCCGACCTGGCCCGCTGACCACTCAGGAGCGGCCGGGGCCGAGGCGGTCCAGAGCAGCGGTCGCGACCCCGGTCATGGCGCGGACGCGGTCCGGTCCCTGGTGATCGGCCGCGAAACCCAGGTACTGGACGTACGCCTGGACCAGCGCCCACTCCCGCTCGACCGCCCGCATCTGCGGCGGGTCCGGACGCCCGAGCGCCTCGGCCAGGGTGTCGGTGTAGGCGGCGGGGACCGGATCCGGCGTGCGGTCCGCGGGCTCGGACGGGCCGGGGGCGGTGAGCACGGCGACGTCGAGTCCCGCCGGGGCGACGCGGGCGTTGCCCCAGTCGATCAGCACCGCGCCGGAGGGGTCGCACACGACGTTGCCGCGGTGCGCGTCGCCGTGGCAGAGCGTGCGCGGCAGGACGTTCAGCGCCGCGGCGATCCGCGGGTCCGCGGCCCACGCCCGCACCGCGGCGGCGGCATCGGAGTAGGCGGCGTCGCCGGAGCGTTCGGCTCCCCCGCGCAGCGCGACCAGCACGGTCTCGCAGAGCCGTCCCCACCACGCCGGGTCGACGACCGGGACGCCGCGCGGGCGGTTGCGCCGCCAGTGCGCGTGCACCCGGGCCAGCGTCGTCCACACCTCGTCCGGCACCGGAGCGGCGGGGTCTGCGGGCGGGCCGGGGTGGTGGTCGAGCACCAGCCAGTCCCGGCCCGAGGCCACCAGCCGCGGGCGGTCGACGCCGGTGACGACGGCGATCGCGCGCATCGCCGCGATCTCCTCCGGCCGGCCGGACTTGAGAACCACCGAGCGGCCGTCGTCGAGGTCGACTCGCTCGACGCCGGGCGAGGAGTACCCGCCGGTCAGCGGCTCGCGGCCGGTGACGGCGGGGGTCGTGCGCGTGCGGCGCCCCAGAACGGGCAGCCACACGTCGTCCGGAGGCAGGCTCACCTGCGCAGGAGCAGCAGCACGACCAGTGCCACCCCGACCCCGATGATCAGCGAGAGCCACGCGTAGGGCAGCGGCCGGCGCTGCCAGGTCCGTCCGGAGTCCAGCGCGACCCGCCCGGCGCCGGCGAACAGCAGTGCCGCGGCGCCGCCGCCGAGCAGCAGGTTCACCTCCAGCGAGTTCGCGCCGTCCGCGGCGAACAACGGCACCGCCCCCCACGTGACCGCCACCGCAACGATCTTGGTGGCGAGCAGCCCGGCCGCCGCGATCGGCGTCATCAGCCCGACCACGAGGAAGATCCCGAGCACGAGCTGGCCGATCCCGAGCCCCCAGGCCAGCGTCGAGCCGTACTCGACGAACCCCAGGCCGGACACCGCCCGGGTGGTCTCGTCCAGCCCCAGCCCGCCGAGCACGCCGAACACCTTCTGCGCCCCGTGCGCGGCGAAGAGCCCGCCGACGACCAGGCGCAGCACGAGCAGCCCGATGTCGTACGAGCCGTGTGCCGGGACCGGCAACCGCTGTGGCGCGGTCCCCTCCGGCGGCTCGGTCCCACTGATCGAACCCCAGTCGTACCGCTGGGTGGGCTGGGTCATGGAGGCGAGGCTACCGCTCGGCGGCTCCGCGCCCGCGCATTTCCGCTAGTAGGCGCCGTGCACGACGTTCGGCGGCTCCTCGCCGCGCACGGCGTGCGAGATCTGCTCGGCAGCCACGCCGTAGGCCCGCCTCAAGGCCAGCGGGACACCGCCGCCGACATGCGGGGTGAGCAGCAGGCCCGGGGCCTTCCACAGCGGGTGGCCCGCGGTCAACGGCTCCGGGTCGGTGACGTCGACGGCGGCGCGCAACCGCTCGCTGTTCAGCTCCGCGGTGAGCGCGTCGGTGTCGCAGACCGGCCCGCGGGCGCCGTTGACCAGCACCGCGCCGTCCGGCATCGCGGCCAGGAACTGCGCGTCGACCATCCCGCGGGTCTCGTCGGTCAGCGGGACGATCAGCACGGTCGCGTCGTGCTCGGGCAGCAGCGCGGGCAGCTCGTCCATGCCGTGCACACCGTCGCGGGCGGTGCGCCCGACCAGCGTGGTCGTGACCTCGAACCCGTCCAGCCGGCGCAGGGTGTTCTCCGCGACGTCACCGGCGCCGACGATCAGGATCTTCTTGCCGGCCAGCTCCTCGGTCTGGTGGTAGTCCCAGCGGCCCTCGTCCTGGGCGCGGACGAAGCGCGGCAGGTGCCGGTACACCGCGAGCAGCACCGCCACGACCCACTCCGCGGTCGCGCCGCCGTGCGCGCCCCGGCCGTCGGAGAGCGCGACGCCCTCGGGAAGCCGCCCGACCCAGGCCTCGGCACCGGCGGTCAGCAGCTGCACCAGTTCGAGCTTCGGCATGCCGTCGGTGAGTGCGATCGCGTCGGAGTTCGCGAGGAACGGGGGCACCAGGATGCGCGCCGACGCGGCCTCGTCGGGCAGCGCGGAGACCGGGTCGTAGACGACCGGTACCAGGCCGGGGACCCCGGCGAGGATCTCCGCTCCCTCGGAGTGCGGGACCAGGACGACGACGGGATCGCTCATGTCGGCACCGTACTCACGGGGCGCTCACCCCCGCCCGCCTAGCCTGGCGGGATGCACGGAGTCCGGCCGCACGCCCGCGCGAGCACCTCGGCCGGGATCGGCACACCCCGGCCCGCGGCGGGACGACGGATACTGGCCGGGTCGATGCTCGTCGTCGCGGTGCTGCTGTCGGGCTGCGCCACGTTCCCGGACGACGGCGCGCGGGCCTGGCGGGAGAAGGCCGAGGGCCAGGGGGAGCTCGGCGGGCCGCCCGCGCTCGCCTCCCCCGAGCCACCGCCGGAGGCGCCGCAGCCTGCCCAGCAGCCCCGGGCCGGGGGCCCGTCGGCGCCGCAGCCGTGCGTGGACCCGGACCCCCAGGTCGTCGCGACCTGCCTGAACCCGATCGGCGCCGTCGCGACGCTGCCGGCGGGCGACGAGGCGCTGGTCGGGGAACGCACGACCGGCCGCGTGCTGCGGGTGAAGAAGGGCAGCCCCCCACAGCTCGTCACCACCGTTCCGGTGGACCCCGAGGCCGGGCTGACCGGTCTGGTGCTCTCCCCCGGCTACGCCGAGGACCGGCTGGTCTACGCCCTCGCCGGCACCCCGTCCGACGTCCGGGTGCTGCGCCTGGCCCCCGGCGAGCCGCCGAAGCCGGTGCTGACCGGGATCCCGCGCGGATCCGGCGGGGCGCTCGCGGTGGATCCGGACGGCTCGCTGCTGGTCGCGACCGGCGCCGGCGCCGGTCCGCTGGCCGGCAAGATCCTCAAGATCGACACCCTGGGACGCCCGGCGCCCGGCAACCCGGACCCCGCCTCGCCGGTCCTGTCCTCCGGGCTGACGGCACCGGGCGGGCTGTGCGTCGACCCGGTCACCCGCACGATCTGGGCGACCGACCGCACCCCCACCCGCGACGTCCTGTACCGCGTCACGCCGGGAGCGCTCGGCACGCCCGCCTGGACGTGGCCGGACAAGCCCGGCGTGGCCGGCTGCACGGTGCTGCCGGGCACGGTGGCCGTCGCCGAGCGCGGCGCCGGTGCGCTGTTCATGCTGCGTCCGGGCGAGAACGGCAGCTTCACCGGCGACCCCAAGCCCGTGCTGACCGGCACCTACGGCGCGCTCGCGGCGGTCACCCTGGCCCCGGACGGCCTGATCTGGCTGGGCACGGCCAACAAGGACGGCGGCAAGCCGGGCGCCACCGACGACCGCGTGATCCGGATCCAGCCCCCGAGCGGCGGCGCCGGCTCCGCCGCCTGACCCGTTACCCGTGCGCGGATATCACTGCCCTGGCGACGATTTCCGCGCACGAGCGCCGAAGGCGCCGTCACGAGCGCCGGAGGCGCCGTCACCGGGTGGCCCGTGGGCCTGTTCGACCTGTACCGCGTAGAGCTCCTCGAGCACCGACTGGACGCCGTCGCGGACCATGCTCACCGCGGCGGCCAACGCCCGCCGGTAGCGCCGCGGGGGCCGCTCCTGCAGCCGTCGCTCGACGTCCAACGGCCGTACCCCGCCGCCGGCCAGAATCTCGCGGGGGACGTCACGTCGCATCGTCGTCATGCGTCGACGATGTGGCCTGATCGGACCGGCGGAGCGACGAGTTCTTGTTCTGTGGATGGGCCCGTCAGGTTGTGGACAGACGGGGTCGTGGGGGGGGGTAGGAGGGGCGCCCCCACCGCAGACAGCCCCAACGGCGCCCCCCCCCCCCCCACCCCACC
>JAKDNL010000331.1 GCA_030451825.1 Pseudonocardia sp.
GCCGCTGCGCTCCGCCGAGGCCACGGACGGGTACCTGCTCTCCGGGGCGCCCGAGGAGGTCTGCGAGCCGTCGCTGACGTTCCACGGCTTCCGCTACGCGCAGGTGGACGGCGCCGAGATCGACGCGGCCGACGTCGAGGCCGTCGTGCTGAGCTCGGATCTGCCGGCGACCGGCTGGTTCACCTGCTCCGAGCGCGACGTCGAGACGCTGCACGAGAACGTGCGGCGCGGCATGCGCGGCAACTTCCTGGACGTGCCGACCGACTGCCCGCAGCGCGACGAGCGACTCGGCTGGACCGGCGACATCCAGGTGTTCTCGCCGACCGCGTCGTTCCTGGCCGGCTCGGCCGGGTTCCTCACGTCCTGGCTGCGCGACCTCGCCGCCGAGCAGCACCCGGACGGGACGGTGCCGTTCGTGGTGCCCAACGTGCTGGGCGAGCCGGGACTGGCCGCGGCGGCGTGGGGTGACGCGGCGACCGTCGTGCCGTGGACGCTCTACGAGCGCTACGGCGACACCCGGGTGCTGGCCGAGCAGCTGCCGAGCATGCGGGCGTGGGTGGACCGGCAGACCGCGCTGGCCGGCGACGACCTGCTCTGGTCCGGTGGCTTCCAGTTCGGCGACTGGCTGGACCCGGCCGCGCCGCCGGAGGACCCCTTCGCCGCCCGGGTCGATCCGGACATCGTGGCCACCGCGCACCTGGCCCGCTCGGCCCGGATCGTCTCCGACGCCGCCCGGGTGCTGGGCCACGACGACGACGCCGCCCGCTACGGGACGCTCGCCGATCGGGTGGCGGCCGCGTTCGCCGACGCGTTCGTCACCCCGGACGGGCGGATGGTCTCCGACGCGGCCACCGGCTACGCGATGGCCATCGTGTGGGACCTGCTCCCGGACGAACGCCGGCGCGCCGGAGCCGGGGAGCGCCTGGCCGACCTGGTGCGCACCGGCGGGTTCCGGATCGCGACCGGGTTCGTCGGCACCCCGCTGGTCTGTGACGCGCTGACCCGCACCGGGCACCTGGAGCTGGCCTACCGGCTGCTGCTCGAGCGCGGCTGCCCGTCCTGGCTGTACCCGGTCACGATGGGCGCGACCACGATCTGGGAGCGCTGGGACTCGATGCTGCCGGACGGCTCGATCAACCCGGGCGAGATGACCTCGTTCAACCACTACGCGCTGGGTGCGGTGGCGGACTGGCTGCACCGCACCGTCGCCGGCCTCGCGCCGGGGGCTCCGGGCTATCGGGAGATCGTGGTGGCGCCGCGCCCGGGCGGTGGGCTCACCCATGCCGGCGCCCGGCACGAGACGCCCTACGGCACCGCCGCCGTGAACTGGGTTCGCGCCGACGGCCGGCTGCGGCTCGACGTCACGGTCCCGCCGGGGGCATCGGCGCTGGTGTACGTGCCGAGCAACGGCGAGCCCGAGCGGGTCGGCCCGGGGGAGCATCACTGGGAGGTCGCGGACCCGGTCGTGGTCGCCGGCCCGCCGCGCACGGTCCGGGAGGCGATGGACGACGTGGACGTCTGGGCCGCCTGGACGGCGGCCGCCGCGGAATCGGGCCAGGCCGCCGTCGGGGTGGGTGCGACCCGGCCGATCGACGGGATGGCGCTCGGCGCGATGCTGCGCCGGTACCTGGACCTGCCGGTCGAGGACCTGCGGGGCACGTTCGGCTGGGGGACCGACGGCGGGGAGGCCCTCGCCGCGCGCCTGGTCGCGCTCGCGACCGCCACTGGCTGAGCCCTGTTACCGACCTCCGTGCCCCGGACACCCGGGTACGAGCGTCCGGGTTTGCGTCAGATCGCGGTCCGGCGTGGCGCGGGCGAGGAACTCGCGCCGGGTGTGCGGCTGAACTGACGCTCGTGCGCGGTTAACGCTGCCAGGGCAGCGATAACCGCGCACGGCGGTCAGTGGCGGTGCAGGCGCACCGGGCCGAACAGCCCGGTGCGGACCTGCCCCGCGTAGACGCCCCGGGTCGGCGACGCGTCGTCCAGGTACCCGGCCAGGGTGCCCCGAACCACCACCTCGACCGTGTTCTCGCCCGACGTCAGCAAGCCGGTGACCTCGGCCCGCCACGGGCCCCAGACCAGCTGCTCGGCCAGCACACCGTTGATCCACACGTCCGCGGTGCCGCGCACCTCGCCCAGGTCGAGGACCGCTCGTCCGCCGGCGTCGGCGGCGGGCAGGACCAGGGTGCTGCGGTAGGTGACCTTTCCGCCCAGCGCCCGCAGCCCCAGCTCCTCCCAGCTGTCCAGCGGTGCCTGCGCCTCGGTGACCTCGACCTCGATCGGCCCGTCCAGCAGCGCGCCGCCGCGACGGCCGTCGGTGGCTGACAGGCGCAGCACCGCGTGCGTTCCGGCGGTGGACGGGCCGGGCAGCGCCAGCACGCCGTCGACGACCTTGCACTCGTGCCCGTCGACGATGCCGACCACGTCGAGATCGGTCGGGATCCGCAGCGTCGTGCTGCCCGGGGGTAGCAGCAGGCGCAGCCATTCGGTGCGCCCGAGGCGCGATCCGGAACCGTCGGAAGCGTCCGGGGCGAGGTCGGGCACCAGGTCGGCGACCACCGTCCCGGATGCGGCGGCCGGGTCCAGCCAGGCTGCGCCGGGTAGCGGGTGCGGACGGGCCCGCCGGCAGACGTAGCGCGGGTCGTGCCGGTGCGCGGGCTCGAGCCGCACCTCGACCGGCTCGCCGTCCCGGGTCGCCGTCCAGCCTTCGCCGGTGAGCAGCCCGAGCCCACCCGCCGCGACCGGCGGAGAGTCGAGCGTGGCCGTGGTCGGGTCGGTGAACTGGTCGGTCAGCCGCAGCGTCAGCGTGTTCTCCCCGGTACGCAGGTGCGACCCGATGTCATAGGTGTGTGCGCTGGTGTGCCGGTGCTCGGGATAGGGGTTGAAGTCGCCCTGGCGCCCGACCTCGGTGCCGTTGACCAGCACCGCGCAGGCGCCGTCCGAGGAGACGTGCACCGTGGTGTCGGACGGCGGGGTGTCGGACGGCGGGGTGTCGGACGGCGTGGCGTCGACGACGAACCGGCGGACCACCTCGCCGGTACTGCCCGGCACGACCGTCCCGCCCGCCCGGATCTGCTCCGGGCGGCGGAACGCGTCCACGTCGGTGACCACCGCGAACAACGCGCGCACCGGGCCGTCGCGGTGCGCGGTGAACTCCAGGTGCACCGCCACCGCGTGCCCGGCGAGACGCTCGGGCAGCGCACTGAACGACTGGTGCCCCACCCCGTCGACGTCCAGCTCGACGCCGTCCACCCAGACCCGGCGGGGCGCGCTTGCGCCGACCGCCATGTGCAGGTCGCCGGTCCCCGGCAGCAGCAGGTGGGTGCGGACCTCGACGCGTTGCCCGGCCTCGACCGGCCGCACGTCGACGAACTCCTCCGGCACCTGTCCCTTGGGTCCGAGCGTCTCCACGTGCAGCGGGTCGTTGTGGATGCCCCGCGAGCGCGACCACTCCACCGGGCGCCACGGCTCGTTCGAGCCCCCGCCCCCACCCGACCACGGGCCGCGGACCTGCGCGAACGGGCCGAACGACGCCGTCACCGCTGCCCAGCCGTCGCCGGAGACCGGGCCCCCAGCGACGACTCCGCCGTCCTCGCCGACCTCGCCGGTGGCGTGCTCGAAGCGCCAGATCTCGATCGGCAGCGTGCCGGTGCGTGACGGCGCGGCCAGGTCGCCGGTGGAGTTGTCCAGGGTGGACTCGGCGTGCAGGTGCCACGGGCCGGGCACCTCGACCGAGGAGACACGGGGGCCGAGCGGGGTGGCGGTCGGCGCGGGCAGGTCGGCGCCGAGCACCACCAGGGCGACCGACCCGTCGTCGAAGGGCACCTGCAATGCCCACCCGTCACCGTCGGCGACGACGTCGAGCTCGGCGCGGGTACCGCGCCCCGGTGACCAGGCCTGCGCCCGCGGCCGCTCCAGGCCGCGCACGTGCACCCGCGCGACGCGGTCGCCCGGCGCGCGGAAGTCGTAGCCCGTCCCGCGCAGGAACGAGTTGTAGGCCTCCCAGGAGAACCAGCCCTCGTCGCCCCAGTAGCCCGGGCTCTCGAACGTGTCGCCCGGTCGCATCATCGGCGCCGTCGTGCCGGACCCGTCGTCGTGCGCGATCAGCGCGAGCACGTGCGTGTCGCCGGTGCGGCGCAGCAGGAACGGGGCGTCCGCCCGGACCTGGACCGGGCCGGCCACGGTGGCCCCGGGGACATCGTCGACGTCCGCGACCACGGTCACCGACCCGTCGGCAACGGCGGCGGCCATCCGGTCGGCCAGGGCCGCGTCCGGCGCGTCGCCGCCCAGGAACAGCTCCGGTGCACGCCGCACGCACAGCACCCGCCCGCCGGCGTCGGCGAACTCGAGCAGCACCCGGGCGGCGCCGGTGTCCAGGACCCGTACGCCGGGCAGCACCACCGTGCGGAACGCCTCGTCGCCGATCCGCAGGCCGGGTGCCCCGTCGCCGATCATGACCTCGCCGCGGGCCAGCGTCGCCTCGTCCATCGCGTCGTGGTCGATCCCGGCCCGTTCCAGCGCGCCGCGCTGCTCGGCGAACCAGGTGCCGACCCCGCCGAGCGCCAGGAACGTGTCCCCGGCCCGACGGGCCTCGGGTAGCGTCCCGGCGAGCCCGGTGTGACCCTGCACCTCGCTGGTGGGGGAGACCACCAGCACGTCGCAGACGTGATGCCCGGCGGTGAGCACCGAGCACAACCGGGACACGGCGCCGGCGAAGACCGGGTAGGACGGCCAGTACGGCTGACGCCAGCAGGTCGACGGCGGCGCCCACTCCCACCAGCCACCGACCGTGGAGTAGTAGACGGCGTGCGGGTCGTAGAGGTTCGCGCCGCGGCGCAGGAACGGGGAGAGCCAGTCGTAGGTCTCCTCCAGCGTGCCGCCCCAGCCCGACGAGTGGAACGCCTCGATCCAGACCCGCTCGTGGCCCTGGCCGTGGGCCAGCGAGCTGTGCACCTTGGCGTCACCCCAGTGGTCGCTGCCCGGCGCGCCGAACCCGGTGTGCAGGCCCAGATAGTCGCCGTAGAGCGACACCCCGCCGACCGGGGAGCCCTCGCGGGCCGGGCTGGCCTGGTCGAAACCGCAGGTCAGACCGCGGTCGCGGAACCAGGCGTCGTGCTGGTCCATGAAGCCGCGACGGCCGAGTGCGGCCCGGTGGGCGTGGTAGTCACGGCGGACCCGGACGGCGGCGTCGCCGGCGTCGTGCTCGTAGAGCGCCCAGAGGTTCGATACCAGGTCGTAGCCGTGGTGCTCGGCGAACGTCGCGGCGAAGTCGTGGCCCCACGTCGGCATCGGGGGCAGCTCGTCCTGGAAGAAGCCGCCGATCGAGGTACCGAACCGGTGACCCAGCCCGCGCTCCAGGACGCCGTGGATCTCGCCCAGCAGGGCCGCCCCGGCGTCCGGGGAGAAGTAGTCGAACCCGGTACTGCCGGCGTGCACCAGCACCAGACGGGCCGGGGCCCCGCTCCAGCGCGCGGTGCCCCCGACGACGTCGACCGGGACGCGCGCACCGCCGTCGAGCACGGCGTAGGCGGCCAGCGCCTCGTGCCCGGCCGGTGGGGTGAGCGTGACCTCGGTGCCACTCTCCTCGGTGCGGTACAGCGCCCGCCCCGCGAACGACGGGTTCTCGGCGATCAGCCGGCCCTGGAAGTTCGCGCCGGAGAAGCCGATCTGGTCGTAGAGCCAGAGCGTGAAGCCCAGTTCCTCGGCGTCGGCGCAGGCCCCGTCGAACAGCGCGATCCACGCGTCGGAGAGGAACGGCGGATCGTCGGCCACCGCCCCGAACGTCGGCCCGGTGGGGGCGAGGCAGAGCACGACGGCCTGGCGCACCCCGCCCTCGATCAGCTTCCGCATCTGCTCGCGCAGCCGCTCGCGGGTCACCGTCGCACCGCTCCACCACCAGATCGGCAGTGGGCCGTACTGCGGGGCGGGGTCGGTGAAACGCGTCAGGAGCTCGTCGGTCGCGGGCTCGGGCATCGGGGTCCTCTCGACGGGCGGCCTCTGCTGTGCGCTCCGCGCTCAGCCCACGGCGGCGCGCTCCTGCTCGATCCGCTCCAGCGACTTGCCGGCGGTGTTCGGCATCCAGAAGTAGCCGACCACGCCGCTGATCACCAGGAACGTGGTGAGCAGGGCGGCCACCGGCCCGATCGAGGCCGACGCGAGCAGCGGCACGAAGAAGCTCCATACGCCCAGCAGCACCCGGGCCACGCCGAACGTCACGCCCTGGGCGGTGGTGCGCAGGGTGGTCGGGAACAGCTCCTGGCTGACCAGCTTGTAGGTCGGTTCCCCGGCCAGCGTGCCGCCGACCGCGAACAGGATGACGTTGGCGATCACGACCGGGATCGTGAACGGCAGCACCAGGTAGATCCCGAACGCCGCAACCTGCATCAGCGAGCCGATGCCCCACATCATGCGGCGGGCCTCGTGGCTGGCGTCGGACAGGCGCATGAACACGAACACCACGGCGATGATGCAGATGACGAACCCGGCGCAGCTCAGAGCCACGCTCGCGGCCTGCGATCCGGCACCGAGGGTCTCGATCATGTACGGCGTGAAGATGCCGTTGGTGCCGGCGGCCAGGCCCCAGAACGTGTAGATCGTGCAGGTCCAGACCATCGCCCGCAGGTTCGGCCCGCGGAACAGCTCGGCGACCGTGGCCCGCGCCGTCGCCCCGGTGGCGGCGGCGGTCTTCCAGGTCGCGGACTCGGCGATGCCCTGACGTAGTGCCCAGGTCACCACGGCGGCCACGAACAGGGACAGGAACACGATCCGCGTCCCGAGAAGGCCCAGCGGGCTCAGGATCAGCGCCAGCAGCAGCACGACGACCGGGCCGAGGCTCCACGCGACCTGCGTCAGCCCGATCAGCTTGCCGCGTTGCTTGGCCGGGGACAGCTCACCGACCAGTGCCAGCGAGGTCGGGACGTCCGCACCGACCGCGACACCGACGATGAACGTACCGACGAACAGCATCGCCGGGTTCGCCGCGAACGCGATCAGCAGGATGCCCACCGCGTAGACCAGCAGGTCCCACTTGTAGATGCGCTTGCGTCCCAGCTTGTCACCGAGTCGTCCGCCGGCGAACGCCCCGATCGCGCAACCGATCGCGTTCGGGCCGATCGCGGTCAGCACGCCGACGGCGCCGTTGCCGAGGTCGAACGCGGTCTGGAACATGGTCAGCGCTGCACCGAGCGCGACGATCGATCCGGCGTCGAGGTAGGACGCCATGGCGCCGAGGACCGACACCTTCCACTGCTGACGGGTGATCGTGGCGTCGTCGCCGGGGGACGACGATCCGCCGCTCGGCGGCACGGCCGCGGCTTCCTGCGAGGTCACGGAGACTCCTTTGTCGACGTTCGTGGTGCAGCGCCCGGCGTTCGGCGGGTCGAGAACATGAGCCGGATCACGTATTGAAACGTATTAGGCGGGGACTGTAGCTACGCCCGATCGGGGGCACAAGAGTCCGTTCGTCGGCATCGCGATCCCCGTGCCGCCTGTCGTCGGTGCAGGCATGCCCCCATCGGCACCGTCGCTCACCGGGTGAGCGGCACCCCCGCTCACCCGGTGGTCCCGAACGGCACCCGGCGGCTCGGGCGGTGGTCCCGGACGGCACCCCCCGCTCACCCGGTGGTCCCGAACGGCACCCGGCGGCTCGGGCGGTGGTCCCGGACGGCACCCCCCGCTCACCCGGTGGTCCCGAACGGCACCCGGCGGCTCGGGCGGTGGTCCCG
>JAKDNL010000332.1 GCA_030451825.1 Pseudonocardia sp.
ATCGCGTGTCCCCGCCCCCACCGACCTCGAGGACGACGACGACTACGACGACTACGACGACGACCCGGACGACGACGACCCCCGCGGCACCGCGGTCGAGCGCACCGAGATCATCTGGCGTGCCCCCGGCCTGGACGACGAGCCCGAGCCCGCCTCCCGGGATGCCGTCGTTGCGCCGCCGGTGGAGGTGACGCCGTCACAGAACCCCTACACCGGCGTCCGCCCGCGGCGTTTCGCCGGAGCCCCCACCGATCCCGACCCGGTCGACACCGCGGCCGAAGAGGCCGCCGATGGTCCGGGCGGCCGCCGCGTGCGGGTCGTGCTCTCCGAGCGGCGTACCACCGCGCAGTCGGTACGCCCGGTCGTCGACGTGCAGGATCCGGGCTCGGCCGGGACGACGCTGCGCAACGGCCTGGTGAGCAACCAGCTGGCCCTGGCGGTGCGGGTCTTCGGCGTCGCGCTGGTCGGTCTGGGACTGCTCCCGGCGCTGTTCGCGGCGTTCCCGTCGTTCGGCGAGCTCTCGATCCTCGGCCTGCGCCTGCCGTGGCTGCTGCTGGGCTTCCTGGTCTACCCGTTCCTGCTCGGCCTGGGCTGGTGGTACGTGAACTCCGCCGAGCGCGTCGAGCAGGACTTCGCAGAGGGCGTGCAGGAACGGTGACCCTGAACCTCACCGCGATCGCGTCGCTGACCGCGATCGTGCTCGTCGCCGTGATCTCGGCGGTGATCGGCTCGATCGGGCACCGCACGCGACTGACGTCGGACTTCCTGGTCGCCTCCCGCTCGGTCCCGTCCCGGCTCAACGCCGGGGCGATCTCAGGCGAGTACCTCTCGGCCGCGTCGTTCCTCGGCATCGCCGGGCTGATCCTGGTCGACGGCGCCGACGCGCTCTGGTATCCGGTCGGCTACTGCGCCGGGTACCTCGCGCTGCTGCTGTTCGTGGCCGCGCCGCTGCGTCGCTCCGGCGCCTACACGGTGCCCGACTTCGCCGACGCCCGGCTCGCCTCGCCGGGGCTGCGCAAGGTCTGCACCGCGTTCGTGCTGGTCATCGGGTGGCTCTACCTGCTGCCGCAGCTGCAGGGCGCCGGTCTCACGCTCGGCATCGTGACCGGCTTGCCGCAGTGGATCGGGTCCGCCGGCGCTGGGGTGATCGTGCTGGCCACGGTCGCGCTCGGCGGGATGCGCTCGGTGACGTTCGTGCAGGCGTTCCAGTTCTGGCTCAAGCTCACCGCGATCGCCATCCCGGTCGTGATCGGCCTGGTGCTGCTGCTCGGCAGCGGGCACGGATTCGACCGGCCCGAGCCGCCGGCGTTCCGGGACCAGACGAGCGTGTCGGTCGAGACGCCGGTGGTGCTGCAGGTCCAGCTCGCCGTGGACGTCGTCGCGCGTGGCACCGTCGACGGGAATCCGGTGGACGGTCCGCTGCGGTGGGCGGCCGGCAGCGAGCATTCGATCGCCCCGGATACCGACCTGCAGTTCCGCACCGGCGACCCGGTCCCGACCACGAAGGGCGCCCCGGCAGACGACGAGAGCTGGCTGCGCCCGCTGTCGGGCTCCGATCCGCACCAGCTGCTGGCCACCTACTCGCTGATCATCGCCACGTTCCTGGGCACGATGGGCCTGCCGCACGTGCTCGGCCGCTTCTACACCAACTCCGACGGCCGGGCGGCGCGGCGCAGCGCGGTGGTCGTGCTCGCCATGCTGGGCGGGTTCTACCTGCTGGTCACGCTGATGGGCGTGCTGTCGCGGTTCTACACCCCCCAGCTGCTGGTCAGCGGGAACGACGCCGCGGTGCTGCTGCTGCCGACCGCGTTGTTGGGCAGCGGTGTGGCCGGCGCGGTGGTCGGTGGCATCGTCGCGGCCGGGGCCTGGGCGGCATTCCTGTCCACCGCGTCCGGGCTGATGGTGAGCCTGGCCAGTGTGGTGGTGACCGACGTGATGCCCCGACGCGCCCGGGGCCGGTCGCTGACCGGGTTCCCGCTGGCCACGATCCTGGCCGGGGTGCCGCCGGTGGCCGTCGCACTGGCCCCGACCGGGCTGAACTTCGCCGAGGCGGTCGCGCTGGTGTTCGCGGTGGCCGCGTCGACGTTCTGCCCGCTGCTGGTGCTGGGCATCTGGTGGCGCGGGCTGACCGCGGCCGGGGCCATCGCCGGTGTGCTGGCCGGCGGGGTGACCTCCGCGCTGGCCGTCGTCGTCAGCCTGGTGACCCGGAGTGAGAACGGCTGGTCGGTGCTGCTCTACCGGCCGGCGATCATCAGCGTGCCGCTGGCGTTCCTGGCGATGGTCCTGGTGAGCCTCGCCACGCGGGCAAGCCGCCCGGTGGATGCGGGGCAGCTGTTGCTGCGGCTGCATGCCCCGGAGCGTCTCGGGCTCAGCCGCGACCGACTGGATGACCGTGTCTGACCCTGCGTGACCGGAACCGGACATTTGGACCCGAGGTATTGCTCCGCCCTGCTTAATCTGCCGCGCGTCGGTATCACCAACGTCCCCCCGGTGCGGGCGAGATCGTTGCGCTGAGGGAACCTCGTGCACGCCGACGCGCCGTGCCGGGTCTCCGGCCCGGTACGGACTTCGACGGGCAGTCGGCGAAACGAGGGAAGGAACGGTGAACTCGGTCATGAGCAGCGTCGACCAAGGCGGGACCGGCACCATCTACCAGCAGGTCCAGGCCACCCCGGAGTTCCGGGCGTTCCGCGGTCGGCTCCGCCGGTTCGTGTTCCCGATGACCGCCGTGTTCCTCGTCTGGTACTTCGCCTACGTGGCACTGGCGTCCTACGCACCGGGCTTCATGGCGATCCGGGTCGTGGGCAACATCAACATCGGCCTGCTGATCGGGCTGGCTCAGTTCGTCAGCACGTTCGTGATCACCCAGCTCTACGTGCGCTTCGCCGACCGGGAGATCGACCCCGCGGCGGCCCACCTGCGCGGACTCGTCGAACAGGGGAGCCGATGAACGTCCTGACCGTGCCGGCCCAGGCCGACACCGCACCCGCGGCCGTGGGCAGCGTCGCCGCCAACGTCTCCATCTTCACGGTGTTCGTGCTGGTCACGCTCGTGGTCGTGTTCCGGGTGAGCCGGACGAACTCCACCCGCGCGGACTACTACACCGGCGGGCACTCGTTCACCGGCCCGCAGAACGGCACCGCGATCGCCGGGGACTACTTGTCCGCGGCCTCGTTTCTCGGCATCGCCGGGGCGATCGCGCTCTACGGCTACGACGGCTTCCTGTACTCCATCGGCTTCCTCGTCGGCTGGCTGTTGGCGCTGCTGCTGGTCGCCGAGCTGCTGCGCAACACCGGCCGGTTCACGATGGGCGACGTGCTGGCGTTCCGGATGCGCCAGCGCCCGGTCCGCGCCGCCGCCGCCACGTCAACGATGGTGGTGTCGCTGTTCTACCTGATCGCCCAGATGGCCGGCGCCGGTGGCCTGATCTCGCTGCTGCTGCAGATCCCGAGGACCGACAAGTTCTCCCAGGGCGTCGTCGTCGTGGTCGTCGGTCTCATCATGATCTTCTACGTGCTGGTCGGCGGGATGAAGGGCACCACCTGGGTGCAGATCATCAAGGCCGGTCTGCTGCTGGTCGGCGCCGCGGTGCTGACCGCGTGGGTGTTCGGCCGCTACGGCTTCAACCTGTCCGAGATCCTGGGTGAGGCGACGCTGAACTCGCCCGACGGGCAGGCCATCCTGGACCCGGGTCTGCGGTACACGAGCAAGGTCGACTTCATCTCGATGAGCCTGGCCCTGGTGCTCGGCACGGCGGGCCTGCCGCACATCCTGATGCGCTTCTACACCGTGCCGACGGCCAAGGAGGCCCGCCGTTCGGTGGTCTGGGCGATCTGGCTGATCGGCATCTTCTACCTGTTCACGCTGGTTCTCGGCTACGGCGCCACGGCGCTGCTGCCGCCGGGCACGATCACCGCGGCGAACCAGAACGACGCCGCGCCGCTGCTGGCCTACGCCCTCGGCGGGGAACTGCTGCTCGGGATCATCGCGGCGGTCGCGTTCGCCACGATCCTGGCGGTGGTGGCCGGTCTGACGATCACCGCGTCCGCCTCGTTCGCCCACGACGTCTACGCGAACGTGCTGCGCCGCGGGAAGGCCACCCCGGACTCCGAGGTCCGGGTCGCGCGGAGGACGGCGGTCGCGATCGGCGTCGTCGCGATCGGCGGCGGCATCGTGGCGAACGGCCAGAACGTGGCGTTCCTGGTGGCGCTGGCGTTCGCGGTGGCCGCATCGGCGAACCTGCCGACGATCCTGTTCTCGCTGTTCTGGCGGCGGTTCAACACCACCGGCGCGCTGTTCAGCATCTACGGCGGCGTGACGCTGTGCGTGGTGCTGATCGTGTTCTCGCCCGCGGTCTCGGGCTCGCCCAGCTCGATGATCAAGAGTGCGGACTTCGCCTGGTTCCCGTTGTCCAACCCGGGTCTGGTGTCGATCCCCGCGTCGTTCCTGCTCGGGATCCTCGGCACGTACCTGGGCGGGCGGGAGACGTTCAACGCTGCCCGGTTCGCCGAGATGGAGGTCCGCTCGCTGACCGGTGCGGGCGCGGTCACGGCGACGAACGAGAAGGCCGAGCCGTCCCGCGCGGTGAGCGTCAGCTCGGTCGGGGCGATCCCCACCTACGGCCCGGACGGTGCCACCCGCGGCGACCGGGGCCGGTCGCGGCGCCCCGACGTCAACAGCCCGTCCGAGGGCCGGACCGCCCCGCAGGAGCCGGCGGACCGGCCGGCGTCGGGAGGTCGCCGGGCGGAGCCCCCGCCCGGGCCGAACGAGGTGACGATCCCGCACACGTCGCTCTACAACGGCTCCGCCGGCCGGGGGGACTGAGCCGACGCGCTCACGGCGGGTTGACCGGGGTGGTGGCAGGATGGCGGCCATGTCCGAAGTGCGCTCCCTGCCGGTGTCCCAGCTGCCCGCCGACGTGTCGATGCTGGACGTCCGCGAGGTGGACGAGTGGACGGCCGGGCACGCTCCGGGTGCCCGGCACGTTCCGATGTCCGAGCTGGCCGGACGGCTCTCCGACGTCCCGGCGGACGACCCGCTCTACGTGGTCTGCCGCTCCGGCGGCCGCTCCGGCCGCGTCGTGCAGTACCTGACGCAGCAGGGCATCCCCGCGGTGAACGTCGACGGCGGCATGCAGGACTGGGCCGCGGCCGGGCGCCCCGTCGTCACCGACGACGGCCGCGCTCCGCAGATCATCTGACGCCGGTGACCGAGCCTGCTGCGCACGCCGCCCCGACGCCGCCGTGCCCGCGCTGCGGGCAGCAGGCGCCCGCGGGGTCCGGGCCGTTCTGCCCGTACTGCGGGCGCTACCTCGCGGCACTGGAATGGGTGGCGGTGACCCCGGACCCGTCGCTGCTGCCGGAGTCGGCCCGCGCCCGTCCGGCCGCGGCGGCGCCCGCGCGGTACCAGGGCCCGCCCCGCTACCGGCAGATCCCGCGCTGGGGCCTGCCTCCCGGGCCCTGGCGCCCAGCCGGGTCCGGCGACGGGGCACCGACATCGGTGCAGCTGGCCCGGGCCATGGCCGGGCAGCTGATACCGGTGCTGTGGGTCGCGGCCGCGATGTCGGTGATCGCCGCGGTCGCCGAGGTGTGGCGCTATGTCCTGCTGCTGATCAGCCGGGCGGACGCGCTGTCGCCGACCGCGGTGGCGTGGTCGGACTCGCTGGTCTGGTTCGGTGGGTGGGCGTCGCTGGCCGCGGTGCTGGCGAGCGGGTACCTGATCGTCGTGTGGACGGTGCACGCGATGCGGGCGGCCGCGCAGCGCTCGGGCACCGTGCCGGCGCGCTCGGCGCGGGCCGTCGTGCTGGGCTGGCTGATCCCCGGCCTCAACCTGGCCGTCCCGGGCGCGGTGCTGGCCGAGATCGAGCACTCCGCGCTGGACCTGTCGCCGGGGGACCGGCCGCGGCCGTCCCGGGAGCTGCTCGTGTGGTGGGCACTGTGGGCGGTGTGTGTCGTGCTGGGCACGGTGACGGTGCTGTGGTCGTTGCGCGGCGGCACCCAGGCTCTCGCCGACGGCGTCGTCCTGCACGCCTGGCTCGACGTGCTGGCCGCGGCGACGGCGGTGGTCACGCTGCGGGTCCTGCGCCGGCTCACCGATCTGCTGGAACCGACGTTGGGTGGTCCGCGGGAGCTGCTGGTGTCGGTGGGGAGCCCGGCCCGGTCCTGATCGCTCAGCGGCCGGACGGCTCGTCGTCGGGTGCCGGGCGCCTCGGCCCGGGCGGCAGCGCCGTGGGCGGCGTGGGCCGGCGGTCCGGAGCCATGGCCGATCCGGACACCGACGGCCCGGAGGCAACCGGTTGATCGTCAGGTTGATCGTCGCCGCGAGAGGGAGCAGCGCTGCCCATGGCGATCGGCGACGGGCCGGGCGGAGTAGCTCCGATCGGCTCCGCCGTCGGGCGGGTCGTCGCGAACGGGACCTCGGTCGGGCGGGTCACCGCGATCGGGGCCTCGTCCGGCGGGACCGGTGGGGCCAGCCAGATCGATCCCGCGGACGGCGGGCCGGCAGGCGGACGGGCGGTCACGTGGTCGCGTGGTGGGAGATCGACCATCGCGGGTGCCCGGGCGGGAACCGGTTCCGGCGCGGTTCCGGGGTCGGGCGCAGGTCGGACCGGGCGGGGCCGGGGCACGAATCGCTCCGGCGGGGACGCGGCCGGTCCGGTGCCCCAGCCGTCCGCCGCCGGCCGCAGGGCGGTCGACGGGCCCGCGGTCAGCGCGGCCGCCGAGACCGCGCGCAGCTTCCTGCGGATCCGGGCCACGACCCGGGGCGGGCCCTGGACGACGACCGCGAGTGCCAGCCGGTCGCCGTGCGGGTCGGGCACGGTGCGGACGACGTGCGCCACGCCGTTCGCACCGTCGACGACGATCTCGCTGTCACCGGCGCCCGGGCCGGGCATCAGCCCGAGCGCGATCCGCATCAGCTCGGCGTGTCCGGCGGCCAGACCCTCCGGATCCGGCTGGTCCGGATCCGCGGAGCCGACGCAGGTGTCGAGCACCATGCCGCTGTCCACGTCGACGAGCGCGGCCGCCCGGACCCGGGTGTCGCGCAGCAGGGGAGCCAGCACCGTGGCCAGACCGTCGGCCCGCACGTTGATCGCGTGCCGGTGACGTCCTTCCACGACGGGGCTGATCAGCGCTGGTTGGCGGGGAAGTACGACTGGGAGTCCTGCGGTGCGGTCGGCCGCGGCACGCTGGGGCCGTTGCCCATCGTGAACTGCTGCTCGATCACCCGCAGGTCCCGCCGGGCCATGGCCAGGTTCGCCTGGGCACGGTTGAGCACCAGGTAGAAGAAGAGGTTCTCGTCGCCGTTGCCGTGGATGACCCGGATCAGGTGGTACTGGGTGTCCAGGGTGATCAGGATGTCCTCGATCGTCTCCCGCAGGCCGAGCTTCTGCATGACCTCGAGCTTGGTGCGCACGACGTCGGAGTTGCCGGGCGCGGCGACGTCGAGGTCGAACTCGGGGCTCCCACCGCGGGAGCCGAGGGACATGCCGCTGTCGTAGTCCACGATGGCGACGGCGAACGCGCCGCGGATGTTCGCGGCCATGTCCAGGGAATGTTCGATGTTGTTCATGAGAAGGAGGCCTCCAGGCCGGGAGCGGTACCGGAACGAAATCGGGGAGCGTTCGCGGCGAGGGGACCGTAGCCCCGGAATGGTGCGTGGCGCCAGGGTGGTTCGCGTCTCTTTCCCGAGAAATAATTAGCGATCGTCAATTCGGCGCAGTC
>JAKDNL010000333.1 GCA_030451825.1 Pseudonocardia sp.
GGGCCGCGCCGCGCGGCTGGCGGGGGGACCGAGCGGGCGTGGTCACAACCCCCCCACGACCCCCCGCGGCGGGGGTGGCGCCCCCCCCTGCGGCGGCACCGCCCGTACGGCCTGCGACGCTGCCCCGAACGATCATCGTCGAATCCGGGAGGTCGGCACCGTGACCAAGATCCAGCCCGCTGGCCGGGGTCCGGAGGTCCCCGATCACGAGACGGTGAGGCGTTCGGTCGGTTGTCCCGTGATCTCGGCGATCAGGTCGAAGTCCTTGTCCACGTGGAGGACGGTGAGCCCAGCCATCTCCGCGGTTGCCGCGACAACGAGGTCCGGCACCGAGGGAGCACGGTGCCGCCCGAGGTCGGCGAGCAGTGACTGGACCTCGACAGCGCGGTCCTCGATCGCCGGCGTTTGGTATTCGATCGGCATCGATGCCAGAGGAGGTCCGTTGGCGGCGGCGCGAAGATCATGGCCGGATCGGGCGGAGTAGCCGATCTCGAGCCGGGTCACCGTGCTGATCCGGACCAGTCCCCGGTCGATCCGCTCCGCCCACGTCGCTGCCGATGGCGTAGCGCCGAGCCGAGCCAGAGCGGACGTGTCGACGAGCCAGCTCGTCACCCCCACGCGCCCCTCATGATCTCGGGATCGGCGAGATCGGCGAAGGTGTCGGCGAATAGGGTGAGGTGTTCGACCGTCACGGGCTGCGCACTAGTCGTGGCCTCCTGCACAAGACGGCGACGCAGGTACTCGCTACGGGACAGGCCCAGTCGAGAGGCCCGCGCGTCCAGCGCCGCCACGACGTCGTCCGGAACGTCGCGCACGAGGACATCGGTCACGGTGACACCTCCAGTCCCGCGGGCAGTCCCGCAGACAGGCGTTGCTATCGTATGATATCAGGGCGGTACGGGCGGATCCTGGGGCAGCTGTGGGGCCGCGCGGACGACGTCGCCGCGCTGCGCGTGTCGCTGGACCGATCGCGGCCGGTGTCCGTGACCGGAGTGGACCGGGGTCGGAAAGACTCCGGTGGCCGCAGCCGTGACGGCCTGGCTAGGTGCACACGGTGTAGCTACGGCTCACACGTGCGAGGGTCGGCGCCGCCGGAACCGGACGCCGCCCGGTCGGCGCGGTCAGCCCCGGGCCAGCGCGTGCGGGGCGCGCTCGCGGACGACGGCGAGCAGGTCCGGCGCGGACGGGTTGACCAGGACCCGGCCCGCGACGTCGGCGGTCGGCACGGTCTCGTTGCCGTCGGCCACCGACCGGACAAACGCGGCCGCGGCAGGGTTACCGGCGATGTTCACCCGCCGGTAGCGCAGGCGGGAGAAGGACAGCCGCGCGCGGAGCGCGACGCAGAACAGGCAGCCCGGCCGCCAGTACAGGACCACTTCGCCTGCGGGGTGCACGGGACCCTCACCCGTCATGTCCGATCGCCTCCCGCCCCACAGCGGCCCAAGGTTAGCCGCAAGGCCGTTCAGTTAGGTCCCGGCTGGCCTGTGCGCTGCTCGGCGCGGGCCTCGTCCTGCTCGGGCTGGGCTTTCCCGATCGGCAGTACGACTCCCAGGCGAGCTGACCGCGGGTGTGCGCGCTCGCGGCGGCGGTCTCGTACCGGGGCAGAGCAGTAGCGAACTCACCGAGCAGGAGCAGCGCTACGGTCGGGTCCTCGGTGGCCTCGGGTGGGACTCGCCCCCGGGCGCCGTGCATCGCGGCCACTGCATAGCGGCCGCTGCATAGCGGCCGAGGTCGGCGCGCCCGGCCAGCAGCCCGGCGTCGTCCAGGATCCGCAGCGCGGTGCGTCGCTCGGGCGGTGTCGAGGGTCTCGTCGAGGGCGGCGGGCGTCGACCAGACCCGGCACGCTCGCGACGAAGCCCGGCGAGAGCGCCAGCCGCGCGAGCAGCACCCGCTGGGCACACTGGCCACGCCGACGGCCTGGCCGTCGACCCGGACCGCCACCGGACCCAACAGCCCGACCTCGAGGTGTCGTGGCACTACACCAGTGTGGTGCAGCCCTCCGCCGCGGCGGTAGGTCCGGACGCGGCCCGTGCCGCCGCCTCGTCGATCACCAGCGCCACCAGCGGGTCCGGTGCCTGCCGGAAGTACCCGTCGGATCATGGTCCCAGCGGTGCACCCAGGACCGGGCGGTTGCCGGGCAGCAGACGCGGGTCCCCCGTGATCTCGCGAACCTGCTCGATGTGATCGACGGCGCGCTCGTGCGGGCCGAGGACGTGCATCTGGAGCTGGAACAGCGGGAAGCTGATCCACAGCGTGGTCGGGCTGATACGCATGCGCGTTAACATGCATGCATGCGGACGACGGTGGAGATCACCGACGAGCAGCACCGCGCGCTGAGTGCCGTGGCGCAGCGCCGGGGCCAGCGGGGGTTCTCCCAGCTCGTGCAGGAAGCGATCGAGGCCTACCTGCGCGATCTCGACACCGACGAGGTGGGCCTCCTGCTGGGGCTGGCAGGGACGCTGGACGAGCCGGAGGAGCGTGAGGTCCGCTCGCGTATCGAGGCGGCGAGAGCGACGTGGCGGGCGTCGTAGTCGTCGACACCGACCTGGTCATCGACTTTCTCCGGGGCAAGGAGCCGGGCGTCGAGCTCGTGCGCACCCTGCTTGTCGAGCGGCGATTGCGACTGACAGCGGTCTCGGCCTTCGAGCTCCGACTCGGCACCGACTTCCTCACCCGGCGCACCGAGATCATGCGGTTGTTCCGTTCCCGCACCGTGCCTCTGGACCTCGCTGCCGCCGTGCGCGCGGGCGAGGTGGCCGGGGATCTGACTGCCCGTGGCGAACCGATCGGCTTCGCCGACAACCTCCAGGCCGGCATCTGCTTGCGGCACGAGCTGCCCTTCGCCACCCGCAACCGGAAGCACTTCGACCGGGTCGTCGGTCTGGAGCCGGTCCAGCTCGGTACCGGGTGAAGCAACCTCGCGCAGCCGGATAGGGCACACTGCACTCGAGTCCGTGGCTGGCGACGAGCTGCTCGATCGCCCGGGCCCTGTCCGATCAGCGGAGGGGCGAGCACACGATGACCACGACGGCGAGCCCCCACGGCGCCCGGGTGGCGTCCCGACCTTGAGACCGGGGCGAACGGTCGGGGCGAGATCGTTTCACCAGTGGACGAGCCCGGTGCCGGCAGCCGTCTGCTGGGCGATTTCGGTTTCGCGCCTCCTTGATACGGTCGAGCCAGCGGTGCACGACGGTGAACTCGCTCTTGCCCGAGCGGGCGATCGCCCGCAGCTGACCGGGCACGGGCTGTCGGTATATCCGGCTGAGCCCTACCCTGGCCGGGTGAAACGGGATCCTCCGGTCCACCCGTTCCGGTGACGGACCATACGTGCAGTGGCGATGTCACCGTCGGTCGCGAGCGGGAGCTGGCCGTGCTGCACACTGTGTTCGACGCTGTCAGCGCCGGCCGACCGACCATTGTCCTGCTCACCGGAGAGGCCGGGATCGGCAAGACCCGCCTGGCAGACGAGGCCGCGCTGATGGCACGGACCCGGCGGATGCGGGTACTGCGCGGCGAAGCGGACACCTCGACGCGCCAACCCATGGAGCTGTGGCGGGGGGTGTACCGGTCGCTCCACCTCGTTCCACCCAGTGATCCGACACTGCCTGCGGCGGAGCGTCGGTGGGAGCACCTCGAGACGTTGGTCGAAGCGCTGATCTCGGCCGCGCCGGCAGTGGTGGTCCTCGAGGACCTGCAGTGGGCGGATGCGATGGCGGTCTGGGTGCTCGAGCATCTGCCGCGGGCGCTGGACGACGCGCGAGTGGCATTCGTGGCGACGAGCCGGACTCCAGAGCGGGACATGCCGCGCCTCGACCCGCTGCGCCGGGTCTCGCGGGCGATGCCGCTCACCGGGCTCGGTGTCGATGCCGTGCGCCGGCTCGCCGCCGCGGAAGCGCAGGGGTCAGTCGACGCCGCCGGCCTGCACGCCCGGACCGGTGGCAATCCCCTGTTCGTCAAGGAGCTCGTGCGCTCTCCCGACGGCAGCGGGGTCATCGGCGAGGTGCTCCAGGCCTCCCTCGACCGGTTCGACGCCGAGAGCGCAGCGGTGCTGGCGACCGTCGCGGTCGCCGGTGCAGGCGTCCCGCTGTCCGTACTCGCCCTCGCCTGCACGTGCACGACGGACGCGGTGGTGCGACGCCTCGCGCCGGCGGTACGCGAGGGCGTGCTCGACGACGTGTCACCGTCGGGGGTCCGTTTCCATCACGCGCTGCTCGCCGAGGCGGCGCAGCGGCTCGGCGATCCGCGGAAGCTGCATGCCCGGCTGGCGGCCGCGTGGACCGCGGTCGATGGCGTCGACGGGCGGTCAGCGGCGGCGGGACACCGGATGCGGGCTGCCGTCAGCACGTCGGCGGTTACCGGTAGCGTCGACAAGGCGCGCACGGTCGCCGCGGAGCTGATCGACCTCGGACAGCAGGCGCGCGCCGCTGCCCTGCTGTGGGACGCCCACGAGTCCGCAGTGGGATGCGTGGAGCCAGGCGAGCTGCGGGCGAATGTGGCCCTTGACCTGGCGGACGTCCTGAGCTGGCTCGGCGACCTCGACCCGGCGTTGTCCCTGTACCAGGAGGCAGCGCTGCTGGCCCGCGACTGCGCGGACCCCGTCACCCGGGCCAGGGCCGAGATCGGCGCCACCCTGTGGGCGACCGCGTTCGTGCCCGACCTTGCTCGCATGCACCGGTTGGAGGAAGCGCTCGACGGGCTTCCTCCCGAGGAGCTCCGCCTCCGGGCGAGGCTGCGGGGGCGCCTCACGATCGGCGGCGGCGCCGACGTCGACGCCGCCGAGCGGGTGCGAGCGTGGGCCGACGAAGCGGTCGCCGTGGCCCGGGCCACCGGCGATCCCGCCCTCATCGCCCAATCGCTGCTCGACCGGATGGTGTCCCCGACGAGCCGATCGGCCCCCGGGGCCGGCATCGTCGCGGCGGACGAGGTCGTCCGACGTGCCGGGCACGCAGGCCGGACCGACCTCGCGGTCCACGGTCATCAGCGCCGCGCCGGCTACCACCTCGACCACGGCGACATCGGCGCAGCCGTCCAGGCCCTGGGGCGAGCCGAGGTGCTGGCCGCGCTGCTGCCCTCCCCGGAGTGGCGCCACAGCACGTTGCTCCAGCGCACCACGCTCCTCGCGCTGAGCGGCAGCCGCTCGGCCGCGACCGCGGCGATGTACGAGGCGGTACGCGTCGGAACCGGGCACATCGAAGCGGTGGTCGTGCTCGGGTGCGAGGCGCTGCACCAGCTGATGCTGTTCGACCTCTACGGTCACCCGGACCCGCGGGCTCACGAGATCCATCGGATCACGATGGAGATGCTCGACGCCGTGCCCTCACCGGTGTTCCAGGTGCAGAAGGGGTACGGCGCCCAGTTGTTCGGCGACGAGCCGGGCGTGCAGGAGGTGCTTGTCCGCTTCGGGCCGGCGCCCGACCGGCTGCTGCGGTCGATGACCGGTGACCACCTGCTGCGCACCTTCGGCGACACGGTTGCCCGAGCCGGTGCCGCGACCTACGCCGGGCCCGTGTACCGGGCGTTGCTCCCGTATGCCGGGCTGCTCAACGTCGGCGGCGGCCACAGCGCGGGACTGCCCGTCGACGACGTGCTCGGGCGCCTGGCCGCACTCGACGGCGATGTCGTCTCCGCGGTCCGCCACGCCCGCGACGCCGTGACCCTCGCCCGCTCGATGCCGTCACCGCCGCTGCTGGTGCACTGCCTCGATCACCTCGCCGACGCCGTCGAGCGCACCGGGGACGGCACGGAGAACAGCCCTGGGGAGCTCGACGTCGACGTGCTGCGTGCCGAGGCCGACACCCTCGCCGCCGCCATCGACATCCGGCGCCCCGGCCGGGCCGTGCCGGCCGGGGCCGGTGATACCGGCGATACCCCGGCCTCGGCCGGCATCCGTCGCGACGGACCGATGTGGGTGCTCGCTTCGCCCCTGGGCACCGCCCGGCTGCCGCACAGCATCGGCCTGCGGCAACTGGCGCGGCTGCTGCGGACGCCCCGGCAGGAGGTGAGCGCCGTCGAGCTGGGCGGGCGCACGCACACACCGGTTGCCGCCGATCTCGGGCCCGCCCTCGACGCCGACGCCAAGCGCGCGTACCGGCGGCGGTTGCGCGTGCTGCAGGCTGAGGTCGACGACGCCGAGGCCGCGGGCGACCCGGTTCGCGCCGAGCACGCCCACGCGGAGATGGAGGCGCTGCTGCGGGAACTGAAGCGAGCGGTCGGCCTGGCCGGTCGCGACCGACCCTCCGGATCGGACGCCGAGCGTGCGCGGGTCAACGTGGTACGCAGCCTCCGGCGGAGCATCGCCGCCATCGCCGCGCAGGCACCGTTGCTCGGCGCCCATCTCGAGGCGACGGTACGGACGGGCGGGCACTGCATCTACCTCCCGGAGCCCGGCACGGCGTTGTCGTGGACGGTGCCGGCCGACACGAACCAGGTCGCGGCTTCGACGGGCCCCTGACCAGGGCGGAACGAATCGTTCCATCCTGGTGAACGCCTGCTGGGTGTGAACCTCGAACCGGGCGGTCCGGCGCTGAGCGCGCCCTGCGGTCTCAGCCACGTCGCGGTCGTGACCGCCGATCTCGACGGTTTCCGCTCGTTCTACGAGAACACCATCGGGCTGGAGACGGCGATGGTGTTCGGCGCCGGACCAGGACACTGCCGCCAGGCCATCCTCATGGCCGGCGTGGCGATGCTTCATGTGTTCGAGGTAGCGGGCCACGACCCGACCACCAGCGGCTTCTCCAGCGCGATGTTCGAACGCGGCCGACTCGACCATCTGGGATTCACCGCTCCCGGTCCGGCGGCACTCACCGCGATCCGCAATCGGTTGCTGGTGGTCGACGCCTCGAGTGGAGACGTCCATCAGCTGGGACCGATGCTGTCGGTCCGATTCGTCGATCCCGACGGGTTGGAGAGCGAGGTCAACTGCTTCAACCCGGATTTCGATCCATCGACGCTGCGTGCCGGCGACGAGATCGTCGATCCGGACTGGCTCGACCGAGTCGGGAGGGCCCTGCGCACCCCACCTGATCTCACACCGCACGGCGCACCCCGGCCGGCCGGGTATCGCCGGAAGTCGACCCCGAGGAGGAACGACCGATGACCACCAACACCACCCGACGGTCCCGCCGTACGGGCAGCGCTCGCGGGTTTCACCGAGCCGCGGTCGGCGCTGCTGCGGCAGCGGTCCTGCTGGTGACTGCATCGTGCGGCGGCGCGTCCGGCGCGACGCCCGGGACGGCGACGACCTCGGGGCTGAAGCCGATCGACCAGACCGCGCTGCAGACGCTGGTGGACACGACCATGTCCGATCGCATGATCCCGGGCGGTCTGGTACTCCTGCGTGGCCCGCAGGGCGAGCACGTCGCCGCTCACGGCACCACCGAACTGGGCGCCGAGATCGCACCGACGGCAGACACGCACGTCCGGATCGCCTCGATCACCAAGTCGATGACCGCCGCGTCGATCCTGCTGCTCGCGCAGGACGGCAAGCTCTCGCTGGCCGACCCCATCTCGAAGTACGTCCCCGAGGTGCCGGGCGGAGACACCATCACCATCGCGCAGCTGCTCGAGATGCGCAGCGGACTGTACAACTACACCGACGACCCAAAGCTTTCGGCCGGTATCGACGCCGACCATCAGCGGGTGTGGACGCCGCAGGAACTGCTGGCGATCGCGTTCTCCCACCCGCCCAACTTCGCTCCGGGCGCCGACTACGAGTACAGCA
>JAKDNL010000913.1 GCA_030451825.1 Pseudonocardia sp.
GCCCGGTCGAGATCGGCGGGGCCGCCGCGACCCGCCGGGCCACGCGGTCCGGCCGGGCCGCCGCAATCGGCGGGCCCGGCGCCGCGACCGGAGGGCCCACCGGTGCGCCACGCCCGAACGGGACCCGTGCGCTGTCCGGGCCCTACCCCTCCGCGCCGCCGATGTCCCCTCCGGTCCCACCGCCGATGTTCCCGCCCCCGGCGTCCGGGCGCGCCGGAGGGTTCCCGCCGACGTCCGGTGCGGCCCGGGCCGGTGCCCCACCGCCGCCGGGACCGCCGCAGGTGGCCTCACAGGCGCCGCCGCCGGGGCCTGTGACGGGCGGGCCTCCGCGCCGTCCGACGATGGTCGCTCCGGTCGGCGGGGTCACCGGCGGCGGTCAGCGGGCGCCGCGGTTCCGGCTGGTACGCCGACTCGGATCCGGCGGGTTCGGCCGGGTATGGCTGGCCCACGACGCGAAGCTGGGCCACACCGTCGCGGTGAAGTCCGCGCACGCCCCGGACGCCGAGACCGAGGAGCGGATCCGCCGCGAGGCCGCCGCGCTCGGCGCCATGGCGCACCCGTGCTGCGTGCGCATCTACGACCTGGTGCAGGCCTCCAGCGATCCCGGCCTGGTCGGGATGGAGGGCCTGGTGATCGTCATGGAGTACGTCGACGGCGTGTCGTTGGGCCAGCTGGTGGCCGACCGCGGCGCGGTCGACGACGTGTCCGCGGCCCGGATCTGGACCGGTATCGCCGGTGCGCTGGACATCGCGCACCGCCGCGGGGTGCTGCACCGCGACCTCAAGCCCGGCAACATCGTCGTGGACCCGCACGGGATGCCGCACCTGATCGACTTCGGGATCGCCCGCAAGCAGGGCGACTCCACCCTGACCATGGCCGGCTACGTGCTCGGCACCCCGGACTACCTGGCCCCGGAGGTGGCGGCGGGCAAGCCCGCTTCGCCGGCGTCGGACGGGTGGCAGCTGGCCGCGGCGGTGTCGTTCGCGCTGTGCGGGCAGCCGCCGCGCGGGGAGAGCCAGGACGCGGTCGCCGGTCTGCGCGCGGCCGCCGCCGGGGGAAAGCTCACGCACCTCCCGTCACGCACGGCGCACCTGAGCCTGCTCAAGTCCGCGCTGCGCACCGACCCGGGCCGGCGCCCGGAGCTGGTGACGGTCCAGGGCAAGCTCGACGACTGGCTGCGCAAGCGCGGGGCCCGGATCGACGGTCCGGTCACCAGCATGTTCGACCGGATCTGAGCGACCGTCACGCGATCAGCGGCTCGGCGGCGCAGGGGAGCTCGCGGGCCAGCTCGTTGCGCTGGCGGAGCTTGGCCTGCTCGATGTCCCGGACCCGGGCGCTGGCGTGGAACCTGATCGACGCACCGAGCGCGGCGGAGAACAGGAAGAACCCGAAGCCGGCGACCACCTCGGCGATCGTGTTCGTGGTCGGGTCGGCGACGTAGGTGACCGGGAGCCAGAAGAGGATCACCGCGAGGCCGATGGCGGCCTCGCGGCCTGAGCCCCAACGAAACAGCGCGTAGGGCAGCACCAGCAACGCCGCGATGCTCAGCAGCCCGGTCGCGTCGATGGCGAAGATCCTCGCCGCGTCGAAGGCGATCAGCGTGCCGAAGCCGAGGGCGACCGCTGCCAAGGGATGGATACGTCGCCACAACAACGTGAGCGCGACCACGACACTGACAGTGAGCACGACCGGACGCCACGCCAGGTCTTGGCGGAGCATCGTCTCCACGACCGACCACGACACGAGCACGGCGACGA
>JAKDNL010000334.1 GCA_030451825.1 Pseudonocardia sp.
GGTGGTGGATCGGCATGCGGACGGCGAGGAGATAGTCGTCGTGGGAACGGCCGTGCTCGAGTGTGCCGCCGAGCCCGTCCACGTCCTGGCGTAGGGCGGCGAGCCCTCGCCCCGAGCCCGGTGCCGGGCGCTGGTTAGCGCCGCGGCTGCGAACGACGACCACGATCTGCGCGGCCCATCGGGCGAGCGACACCTCGATCGGCCCATCGCCGCCGTGCTTGATCGCGTTGGTCAGACCCTCGCGCACCACACGCACCACCAGGTCGGCGATCGTGGGGTCGGTCCCGCCGAGCAGCGGCGCCGGATCGGCAGGCACCAGAGCGACGTCGCTACCGTCGGACCGCAGGCCCGTGACCAGTTCGTCGAGTTCGGCTCCTGCGGGCGTGGCTGTTGGCGCGGCGTCGATCGCGGTCACCGCCTCCGACAGGTGTTCAGCCGCGGTGCTGACCTGTTCGCGGGCGTGCGCGACCGCGCGCTGTGCCTGCGCGGGCAGGGCGGTGTCGAGTTCTAGCCCGCCGAGGGTGAGCGCGGCGCGTGCGAGGTCATGGCCGACGAGGTCGTGCATCCGGGCGGCGAGCCGGGCCCGTTCCCGTCGTCGGGCGTCGTCCTCGGCCTCCCGGGCCTGATCTTCCCACCGCGCTGCCGCCTGCCACCCGGCCTGCCCGAGTGCGGCGCGTGCGCGCAACCAGCGCCCCACCAGCCACGGGCTCCACAACAGGATCCCGAGCCCGACGAAGGCGGCGGTCGCCGAGTCCAGGCCGCCGGTCGCGAGCAGCACGACCATCGCGGCGACCGCGGGAACGACAGCCGGTACCCACAGGGTGTGTCGGCTGCCCCACCGTCCGGCGACGCCCGCGGCGACCAGCACAGCTGGCGCCAGTAGCGCGAGCACGACGACGCCATCACCGTCGGCGGCGAGCAGGTAGGCGATCACCCACAGCGTCGCTGCGACCAGCATGCCGGAGCTGAGCGCGAGCGTCGCGCGGCCGCCGGTCACCGGCCTGGCCTGTGCCCGCGCGGCGGGGCTGTACCGAGCAGCAGCACGGCTCGTCGTTGCGCCCGCAGGCGCTCGAGCGGCCGAGGCGCGAGCCGGTCGAACACGAGGAGGACCACGACCGCCACGATGCCACCGAGCACGGCGCCGGCCGCGACGTCATGTGGGAAATGCGCGCCGGCCAACACCCGTGACCCCGCGGCGCACGGCCCGGCGACCAGCACGACCGCCGTCGCTATCGGTGTGCCGATCCGCCAGGCGGCCACCGCGACCGCGACGGTCAGTGCCCCGGCGATCGCGGCGTGATTACTGGGCAACGACCAGTCGCCCGGTGCCGCGCAGTCCGCCCAACCGGGAAACGACGGCAGCAGACGACATGGTCGATCTACCTGCAGCGACTGCTTGAGAGCCTCGCTCGCACCCCAGGCGAGGACAGTTCCCGCCGGCACGGCAAGGACCACTGCCATCATCCGGGCATCAGCGCCGCGGGCGAGAGCCCAGATCCGCAGCCACACGACGAGCACCAGCACTAGCAGGAGCTCCCCGACGAGCTCGATCACCGACCCGGCCCACGGCGGTAGCGGACCGAGCCAGGCCAGCAGATCGGCGAGCAGCTGCGCGCTCGCGTCGGGCACATCCGGAATCGACACCATGACCGCGAGCCTCGTCAGCAGTGGCGGCGGCGGGATCCGACGATCGGCAGGAACAGCCCCCGACGATCGGGAACGATCCGCGATCAGCCGGATCCACCATGTCGGGTCGCCTGGGGTGGGCTGTCGTCATCGGAGGGGCGCCATCCTGCAAGCAGCAGTCCCCGGGAGGGCCTGGCGTGGTCAGGTCCGCAGGCGTAGCCGTGCGGTCATGTCGAGGTGGACTTGGCCGTAGGGCAGCACGTGGGTCCAGAAGAGCGGGGACAGGCCGCGCCGGTCGGCCGGCGACAGGCCGTCGGCCCAGTCGGGGTCGTCGAGGATGTCTTGGAGCATCAGGGTGTTCACGTAGACGAGAGCGGTCTGCAGGATGCGCAGGCAGGCCACGATCATTTCCTGCTCGTCGCGCCGGTTCGTCGCCAGCCCGCCGCCCTTGCCGTAGGCGATCACCGAGTTCGCCCGGTTCCACGACTCGACCACGTTCAGCCCCGAGTTGATCTCGCGCTGCAACTCCCGGGAGCGTAGGTAGCGGGCGAAGATGGACTTCTGCGCTCGGCCGAGCTCCAGCATCGCCTGGTAGGTCGGATGGGAGGCCGCCCGGGTGAACCGGCGCAGGATCGCCTCCGTCGACGCCGTGCCGGTCCGGATCGCCGTCGCATACTTGATCATCTGGTCGTATTGCTGCGCGATCAGGTCCCAGCGGATCGGGCGCGTCATCGCCGGCGCCAGCCGGGGGTGTCGCTCGGTCTGGGCGGGCCCGGCGCGGTAGAGCTTCACGCGGTTGATCTGCTTGATCCGCGGCAGCAGCTCGAACCCGAGCAGCCGGGTGATACCGAACCCGATCTCGGACAAGGCCGTGCGAGTCGACGTAATTGCCCTCCAGGCTCATCGTGGTGCCGTGGCGCACCGCGCCCTCGACCATGGCCGCGACCTCGCTGGCGGTGCAGGAGATCAGCTGGGAGTGCACCGCCATCGAGTCCCGCTCGACGTGCCAGTAGATCAACACCCCGCGCCCGCCGTAGCGGGAGTGCCACTGCGTGAGCAGGTTCTGATCCAGCGCCGTCACGTGCGTCGAGTCCGAAGCCACGGTGGTCGACCCACCACCCCAGATCGCCTCCCGGCGGGCCGCGAATGTCGCGTCGGCTATCGCGACCGCGATCTCCGTCGCCGCGTCGAGGGACAGGTAGCGACGGCGCACGTAGCGCAGATCCTCCTCGCTGTGGGCGTGGCGGCCGGCCGCGACTGCGCGCAGGCCGGTATTGGTGCCGTAGCCATAGATCACCAGCACCAGCCGCTCGGCCAGGGTCTCGGCGGCGATGCCGCCGGCCCGGCTGGCCCGCGATGTCACCCCGGTCAGGCAGCCGGTGCGCAGCACCGCTTCCTTGAGCATGTCCACCAGCGGTACCGCCCCCCAGCGGCGGGCGACCTCGGCCTTGAGTCGGCGCAACCCCGTCGGTTCCGGCACGGCGTCGAGCGGGGTCAGCTTGATCGCCCCGGACGGACGATCTCTGATCTGGAGCCAGTCCAACTCCGGGAGGGTGGCGTCGAGGGCGTCGAGCTCGGTGGCCATGTCGTCGCGTACTTCGGCGATGAACACGGTCGCGTCGAGCGGTTTGCGCAGGGCGCGGTAGTGCTCGGCTCGGCGGTCGTCGAAGTCGGCGGGCAGGTCCTGGTCGGGGTTGCGCCACCGGTCGGCGCCGACGACCCAGATGTCTTTGCAGCGCAGCCGCTCGCGCAGCGCCTGGAACGTGGCTATCTCGTAGGTCATGCGCACCGCCCGGCGACGGCCCTGGGAGTCGGTGCGCCACACCAGCGGCTGCCAGTCCCCGCCCAACCCGGCATGTACCGGGACGTCGGCGTCGAGCGGGTAGTAGGAGTGGTTCCCGGTCGCGGCGTGCCGGGCGACGAGCTCCAGAGCGTCGAGGACCGGGCGATGCAGGTTGCTCGAACGGAACTGCAACACCTCCAACAGCCGGACCAGGCCGCGGCGGTAGTGGTTGGTGTAGGAGGCGCGCAGCGTGGTCTTGACCGTGCGCTGATAGACCGGGCCCTTGGTCTTGTACTCGTGCACCAGCTCGCGCAGCGTCTGCTCTCCACCCGACACTGCCGGGAACACCACCTCGCGCACCGCCTCGTCCGGCGCGGCGAGGGCGGCGTCGGCGATCGAGAACAGGATGTTCTCCTTGCCCGTGACTCGCCTGAACGCGTTGACCAGCTCCTCGGTGGCCCGCCGTTCGGCGCGGGCGCCGACCCGGTGCACCGTGGCGATCAGCAGATCGACCAGCGCGTCGGTGACCTCCCGGTGCCGGGTGTGCAGCAACGCCGCCAGCAGCGTCAGCGTCTTCGCCCGGGAGTGGGCGCGCAGGTGCGACGGGGACTCCACCATCGCCTGGGCGCGCCAGCCCGCCACGACCTTCGGAGCGATGTCGTCGAACAGGTCCTCGGGCAGCCCGACTCGGCGGATCGCCTCCAGCTTGTCGATCTCGGTGAGCATGCTCTCCAGGCTCACCGCGCCCGGCTCGCTCCGGATCAGCCGCAGCAACGACGGACCCACCTCACGCCTGGCAGCTCGGCCAGGATCAACTCCGTCCCGCCCGTCGTCATCGAGGTCTTCGGCCTCGTCGCTGGTGACCAGGCGCAGCAGCCGGACGGTTGTGGGCACATCGAGGCGACCGACGGTTCGGGCCAGCAGTGCGTCTTCGGCGCGGTGCAGGGCAGCGGCGACCATCCGCGCCGCCCGCGTTGCCGACGGCGGCTCCAGCCGTTCGTCTCTGCAGCGTCGCCGCAGCGCGTCTCGGACCTGTTCCGGCCGACGCTCGGCCTGCGCGACCTCGACCGCCAGCCACTCGGTGAGCTTCTCGCCGTCGGCGACCGTGCACTCGCGGAACCCCAGCACCCGACGGACCTCGGCCCGATGGGCCTTGATCGTCCGCCCTGACCAGTCGTAGAACCCCAGCTCAGAAGCAGGGACACCGACCTGGTGGGCGACGAAGTCCACCACCTCGCCAGGTAGCTCACTGCGACCGGACGGGAACCGGCCTTCCCGGACGAAGAACTTCAACAGCAGCGCGAAGCCCAGCCTCGTGGCCCCGGACTTGTTGCGCAGCAGCGCCATCTCGTCCGGCAGCAGGGTGAAGTGCTCGACCAGGTCGTCGAGATCCACCTCGGGCGCCATCCGCACCTCCAGAGCGGGCCGGTCAGCGCAAGCTACTCCGAGATCAACACCCGCCCACTTCGCCCCTCGTGACACGTTGCTTAACGGCCCCCCCACTTGCGGCCCCGGTTCCCGTCAGGAAGCTGTATGTGGCGGGTCTGCCCGGTGCCCGACGGGCATCGCGAGCTAAGACGTGCGGTACCGGCGGGCGGTCTCGCGCAGAAGGACGCTGGCCTCGTGGTCGTATACTGCAAGGCTCTGCAGGTCATTGAAGAGTCGTCTGTACTCGTCTAAGTCGCCCCGCTGGGTGAGGTGCGCGACGCGGGTCATCGTCCCAACGATCACAAGGTGATCGTCATACTCGGTCCAGGAGTTCAGCGGAAGCTCGGAGACTGTCTGTCCCCAAGGGATGATCCCGAGCTGAACGTTGGGCCGGCCGGCCACGACGAGGAGGTGCTCGATCTGGTGTGTCATCCCCTCCCCGGATAGGAGCGCCCAGCCAAGCGAGCCCTCGGGGAGGACGAAGTGAAACTCCCGGTCGGTGTCGAGCACCTCCTGGTTACGGAGTCGCGCGGCGCTCGCAGCCTCAGCTGCCTCAAGATCAGCGGCCGGCCCACCGCTAAACAGCGCTCTGCAGTAATCCGCTGTCTGTAGAAGTCCCGGCAGTCCGCTCGGCGAGAAACATCGCTGGATCGACGAGACCTGCTGAATCCGGCCGATGCGCTTCTGCGCAGGCTCGGGGTTCCGACGCAGGACCACCCGCTGGTTCTCAGCGCGCAGATCCTCAGCGATGGCTACCAGCACGGCCCGATCGCTACCGATGACCCCATACGCGTCGCAGAGCGCTACAACCTGGTCCCTTTTCGGGACCTGACGACCATTCTCAATCTTCGCGATCAGCGACTGGCTCATCCCAGCGCGAGTCGCAGCGTCTTCCTGGCGCAGCGACGCGGCCGTACGTAGGTCTCGCAGACGTCGTGACAGCGACTCGCCGTCTCGCCCTTCGCTAGCCACGCAGACCTCGTGATCGTCTAAGCGACGAGCGTGCGCCGCTGGTACTCAGGATGATCGGCGTACCACTCGGTGAACGGCGTCGCGAGATCCCAAGCCAGCTCGCCCGCGGCGATGTAGCCGGTGGCAGACGTGTCTTCGACAGCGACCTCTCCTTGGTGGTGACCATCCTCGGCATAGCGGACCACGGCAACGTACTGGTGCTCGACAGCCCAGAAGTCTCCGGTCCGGAGCAACACACGAGCTGATGGGTGCCGGTCGAGGTCAAGCACACGAACGACCTGCCCAGCCGCAACCGCGTAGGTGTAGACCCACTCGTTCGCATACCGCTGGTAGCTGGTGGGTTCGCCGTCCAGCACCACGAGGTTGCGCCAGATACGATCCCGCGCAACGTCCTCCCGCAGTTCGTCGAAGAACGGTTCGCGGTGGGTGCTGAGCGGCTCAGGGGCGCCGTCCAGGTAACCGGCAAAATCCTCGTCGTCGGACGGAACCGCGTAAGCGGCCCGCGTCTGCACCCGGAGCATGTCACCTGGTGAGGTGCGGCGAGCCTCCAGCCATGCCTCGAAATCAGCGATCTCGAGTCCGCCGAGCTCAGGCAGCATTGTGTGTGGAACCCGCACACGTCGTTCGTGCTCAGGCAGCCGAGGGTCTGGGATGTTCGTCCCGACGATCTCGTACCCCTCCTCGACACTCTCGACTTCCGGACACTGTTTCCCGACGGGACAAGACGCACTGCGCAGGACCGTGCTCACGGGGGCTCCTTACCGTCACTGGCACCGTGCCCACCAGTCTGTCTGCCAGCCGCCCCGCCAGTCAATCTGACATGGAATACGCCTGGTGACAGTTGCCAGTATTCCATATGACATGGAATACTGGCCGAGGCCCACGCTCGAGACGCAAGGACCTTGAGAAGAGGTGGCCTCGGCAGGGATTGCGCCCCCGCCGAGGCCTGGGCCGAACTCGTCCACTACGCGAGGGAGCCGACCCATGTCCAGGATCGCACCAACCGCCCCCACGGAACCGCTTCGGGCTCTGCGCCGACGACATTCAGCCGGACGTGGGGCCGTTCCGAGCCCGCACCGACGCCACAACCTCCGCACGACCCGAATCTCGGCAATCGCTGACGGACTAGAACACGAGGTCGCCGAGGACGAGGTAGGTCTCGGTCAGATTGCGGGTCTTTACCGCGCGTTATGCGGTACATCCGTTGCCCCCTCGTCGTTGACGGTCGAGCCCGGACCGCCCTGCCGAGCGTGCGCGGTCGAAGCCGATCCGGCGCCAGAGCCGCTGGGGGAGGCCCCCCGAGGTCAGCGTCGTGCGGTCTCGCGCTGGCTGCAGCGGGCAACTGACCGAACTGCACGGCAGGTGCCGCGCCGCGCTCTGCCCGACGTGGGGGTCCTTGATGACGCGGCCTGACGAGACGACCGCCACCCGAGTTGCATGGCAGGACGGGCGCGCCGAGCGGATCCGCGCCGCGGCCGAGGCCGAGCAGTCCCGCGCCCTCGCCGAGGCGACGCGTGCGGAGACCGCGCAGCGATCCGAGCGGGCCCGCGCCCAGCTCGCCGCCGAACGCTCCGACCACCGCGCGGCCGCGGCGGCGCAGCGCCGGGCCGCGGTACGTGCCGGTGCCCGCGCCGTGCTCGGGGAGCTGCCGTCGGTGGCCGGGTTCGTGGCCTGTGTGGCGCCCACCCTGATCGCGACCCGCGGACAGCTGGAGTTCGCCCGCACCCAGATGCAGCTCGGCTCGATGTCGGTGCTGCTGCCCGCGATGCTCGAAGGCGCAGCCTGGCTGCTGGCCTGGCGCCGGCACCTGGCCGTCTCAGCGGGGGAACCGGCAGGCCGGCTCACCGCGGGGGTGTGGCTACTGGCCGCGGTCGCGGCCTCGCTCAACCTCTGGCACGGCGCGACCGG
>JAKDNL010000914.1 GCA_030451825.1 Pseudonocardia sp.
GGGTGCCGATCCGATGAGCGCGTTCCGACCGACCCCCGCAGGCACGCGATACGGACGCTTGGTCGTCACTCGCGACCGGCTGCCCGGAGAGACGCATCTCGACGTCCGATGCGACTGCGGCACTGAGAAGGCCGTGGCCCACAACGCACTGACGACAGGGAAGACCGTCTCGTGCGGCTGCATCCGGAACCACACCGTCGAACCCGGCCGGCGGTACGGCCGCCTCGTCCTGCTTGAGCAGCGCGTACCTGGCCAGAAGCAGGTCCGTTGCCGTTGCGACTGCGGCGCCGAGACAACGGTGTGGTTCGGGAACCTCACCAAGAGCCACACCACGTCGTGCGGGTGCGCGTTCCACGACGCGGTCACCAGCCACGGCCAGACCCGAAGCCGAACCTACCTGGCGTGGCAGAACATGATCGCCCGCTGCTACCGCGAGACCGCCACGGGGTACCGCAACTACGGCGGGCGTGGCATCGCGGTCTGCGATCGGTGGCGCTCGTCGTTCGAAACGTTCCTCGCCGACATGGGCGAGTGCCCGCCCGACCTGACCCTTGACCGCATCGACGTCGACGGCAACTACGAGCCCGGCAACTGCCGGTGGACGGACTGGGCGACGCAGGCCCGGAACAAGCGCAAGCGGCCCCGGCTGACCGTCTGTGGCCGAGGCCATGACGTATCCACGCCGGACTCCTACTACGAGGCCCGGAACGGGATGCGGGCATGCAAGCAGTGCCGCCGCCTCACTGAGCGCGCCCGCTACTACGCCGGGAGTGCGTCATGACGAGCCTCGACGAACCGGTCACCGAGCACGACCTGAGGTGCCCCGAGATCGAAGCGCCGCAGCTGCTGCCGGACCCGGACCGTTGCACGTGCCGCGATGCCGACGGCAAGACCCGGCGCGAATCGTGGGTGACCGGACCGATTTCCGGATTCGATCTAGAGACCACCCATGCGGACCCGGAGCTCGCACGCATCGTCACCGCGACTGTGGTGGAGATCCGCCCCGGGCAGGACAAGGTTGTCCACGAGTGGCTGTCCGACGTCGACGGGGAAGAGATCCCCCAGGAGGCCGCGGAGATCCACGGCGTGACCACGGAGCGCGCCCGCGCCGAAGGCCGGCCACACGCCGAGGTCGTCGCCGAGATCCGGCAGGTGTTGGGCCAGCAGTGGCGTGACGCAGCCGCCGTCGCAGGTTGGAATCTCTCCTACGACTTCACCGTCCTGGCGCATGAGTGCCTCCGGATCCGGCAGGCCACACCGTTTCTCGTCACCGGCTACGTACTGGACGGGTTCGTCCTGGACAAGGCCGCGGACCGGTACCGGCGCGGGAAGCGCACACTCACCGCGGCGGCGGAGCACTACCGCATCCACCTCTCGGAGGAGGACGCGCACAGCAGCGCCGCGGACGCGCTCGCCGCGGCCCGGGTGATCTGGCGAATCGCCGCCCAGGACCACCCCTGGATCGGGGAGTTGCCGCTGCCGGAGCTGCACAAGCGGCAGGTCCGCTGGTTCACCCAGCAGCAGCAGTCGTTCGCGAAGTACTTGCGCGACAAGGTCGCCCCCGGCATCGACGACCCGGAAGAACGCGCCGCGCTGCTCGATCGGGCCGATGACGTCGACGCACAAGCCGACGGCTGGCCGCTGCGGGGCGCGTCGTGACCGCCCGCATCACCGTCTTCGTCGAACACGGCGACGGCCGCATCACCCGCTGGGTCGGGCACCTCGACAACGCCGGCAACTGCGCAGGCGACGCC
>JAKDNL010000335.1 GCA_030451825.1 Pseudonocardia sp.
TGGTTTTTTTTTGCACGGGTTTGGTTTTTTTTTTTCTGTTTTTATTTCCCCCCCCCCCACGACCGAAGCAGCACCACCACCATCGGAGGCCGCCCGTGCCGGACGAGAACCTGCCCACCCCGACCGGCCCGGACACCGACCGGCCCACACCGCAGACCCCCGCACGGATCGGCAACGTGCACCACCCGGTCGGCGACGTCGGCGCGGCGGTCGCGTTCTACACCGACGCGTTCGGGCTCTCCGCCCTGTTCACCGACGGGGACCGCTACGCCGCGCTGGACGGCGGCGGGACGAAGCTCGCCCTGGCCGGTCCGGCCGAGGACCTCACCGGCGGGGTGGCCGCGGCATCGTTCAAGGTCGGTGACGTGGCGGCGGCGCTGGAGGCGGTGACCTCGGCCGGCGGGTCGGTGGTGCGCGAGCCGGAGGCGGGCCCGCACGAGACCCGCGCCGTGGCGACGGACCCGTGGGGCAACGTCGTGATCGTCTACGGGCCCCGCTGAACCCCCTTCCCGATCAGGAGGTATCAGTCCAGCAGGACTGTGCGCAGGTCCAGGCGGCGTAGCACCCGGTCGGCGGCCTGCGGGTCCACGCCCGGCTCCCGGCGGGCGGCGAGCACCTCCGCGCGGGCGGCGGACAGTGCCGCGGCCTGGGCCTCGGTCGCGCGCTGACGGGTCTCGCGCAGCGTGGCCAGGCGCTGGCGGTCCTCCTCCCCCGCCGGTTCGCCGGTGAGCACGCTCTCCAGCCGGGTGAGGCGCTCGCGCAGCGCGGTCGCGACGTCGTCGGGCAGGCCATGGACCTTCTGCTCGAACTCCATCGTCGCCGCCGCGGCCCGCCGGGCCCGCGACACGATCATCTTCTCGGCCCGCTTCTCGGCGTCGGCCTCGGCGTCCACGCCCAGGGCGCGGACCAGCAGCGGGAGCGTGAACCCGGGGATCAGCAACGTCGTGAACAGCACCGACACCGCGATCAGGATGATCTCGGGGCGGGCCTGGAACGGCGTCCCGTCGGCCGTGGTGGCCGGTAGCGACAGGGCCAGCGCCAGGGTGGCCAGCCCCCGCATCCCGCACCAGGTCAGCAGCACGGCCTCCCGGCCGGTCCTCGGCGCGGAGGAGGAGTCCTCGCCGCGCCGCACGATCCGCCACGCCGCCGTCATCCACACCGCCCGCACGACGATCACCACCGCACACACGACGGCGGCGTGTCCGAGCATCCGTGGCAGCTCGTCGCCCGCGTCGGTGAGGACCTGGCGCAGGTCCAGCCCGATCAGGCCGAACGCGATGCCGGTCACCAGCAGCTCGACGACGTTCCAGATCGAGGTCTGGGTGAGCCGTTCGGCCGCCTCGTCGGCGTCGGCGTTGCGGCGCATCTGCAGGGCCAGGACGACGACCGCGATCACCCCGGACGCGCCGAGCTCGTCGGCGGCGAGGTAGGTGGCGAACGGCAGGACCAGGGTCAGCGCGCTGCGTCCGGTCGTGTCGGTCAGCCGCCCGAGCACGGTCCGCGCGACCCAGGCGACCGCCAGACCGATCAGCACCGCGCCCACCGCCCCGGCCACGAACCGCAGGCCCAGGACGGCCGGGCTCAGCGTGTCCCGGCCGACCGCCGCCAGCACGGCGACCTGGAAGATCACCAGCGCGGTGGCGTCGTTGAACAGCCCCTCGCTCTGCAGGACCGCGATCAGCCGGCGCGGGATCCGAACCGTACCGGCGACCGCCTCGACGGCGACCGGGTCCGGCGGGGCGACCATCGCCCCGAGCGCCACCGCCGCCGTCAGCGCGATGCCCGGGATCAGGATCGTCGCGGTCCCGGCGACGAGCACGACGGTGACCACGACCAGCGCGACGGCCAGCAGCGCGATCGAACGCCAGCGCGCCCGGAACACCGCCCACGAGGTCCGCTGCGCGGTCGCGAACAGCAGCGGCGGCAGGAACAGCGGCAGGATCAGCTCCGGGTCGAGCGTGAACGTGTCCGGGAGCCCGGGGATCAGCGCCACCAGGACGCCGAGCACGACCATCAGCGCCGGCCACGGCAGCCGCAACCGATCCCCCACCCCGACGAGCAGCACCGCGGCCAGCATCAACCCGACGAGCAACAGGAGGATCTGCACCCGGTCACTCTGCCATCCCGGCCGCGCCCGGATCCCGGTCGGCACCGGCCCGCGGCGCGTGTCAGGATCGCCCGTGCCTACCGGCCCGTTCCTCGGGCCGCGACCGTCCACGCCAGACCGGAGGTGCGCAGAACCATGCCCCGCAACCCCTACGACGAACTGCCCCAGGTGCCGTCGTTCGAGCTGACCAGCACCGACCTCGCCGACGGCGCCACGCTGGCCACGCCGCAGCGCTCGGGCATCTTCGGTGCCGGCGGCGAGGACGTCTCGCCGCAGCTGTCCTGGGGCGGCGCGCCGGAGGGCACCGCGTCCTACGTCGTCACCGTCTACGACCCGGACGCGCCGACCGTCGCCGGGTTCTGGCACTGGGCGGTGTTCAACATCCCCGCCTCGGTGACCGAGCTGCCCTCCGGTGCCGGCGACGAGTCGGGCTCCGCGCTCCCGGCCGGTGCGGTCCAGCTGCCCAACGACGCGAGCCTGCCCCGTTACCTGGGTGCCGCCCCGCCGCCCGGGCACGGCCCGCACCGCTACTACGTCGTGGTGCACGCCCTGGACGTCGCGAGCCTGGACGTCCCGGCCACCGCGACGCCGACGTTCCTCGCGTTCAACATGTTCGGCCACACCCTGGCCCGGGCCACGATCGTCGGGACCTACGCCAACCTCAGCTGAGCCCGCGCCCGGCGCAGGTCACGAGGACGGGCGGGCGCTCACCGCGCCGAACCCCGCACACCGTCGTAACCTGCGCCGGTGTCCGACATCACCCAGCTGATCCTGAACGATCACCAGTGGTTCCGCCAGCAGTTCGCGGACCTGGACGAGCTGCAGGCACGCTCCGAGACCGACCCGCGCGAGCTGTCCCGCAAGTGGGAGCCCCTCGCGTCGCGTCTGGACGTGCACGCCCTCGCCGAGGAGAAGATCTTCTATCCGCAGCTTCTCGCACACGGTGAGAACCCGGAGGACGAGACCCTCGACGCCATCGGCGACCACAACGACATCCGCGACGGTGTCGCGCGGGCCGAGCGCAACCCGGTCGGCGGCCGCCAGTGGTGGGAGGGGGTCTGGGCCGCCCGTCGTGCGAACGACGAGCACATGGGCGAGGAGGAGAACGAGGGCCTCGCGAACTTCCGGCTCCACGCCACCATCGAGCTGCGCGAGTCGCTCGGTCAGCAGTTCAGCGAGTTCCTCGACACCCACCCCACCACCGCAGGCCTGGACAACTCCGACAAGGACCCCGAGGAGTACGTCGCCGAGGCCGAGGCCGGAATCGACCCGTCGGACCCGACCCGGGACGGGCTCGGGATCGGCAGCCTGAAGGAGCAGAAGTGACCGTTCATGACCACCTGATGCGGGAGAAGGCTCCCATCCCGGAGATCGCGTGGAAGGCGGTGGACGACGAGGCGCGCGAGCGCCTGACGCCGCTGCTCGCCGGCCGCCGCCTCGCGGACTGGACCGGCGCCGCCGGCTGGCGGACGTCCTCGGTCGACCTCGGACGGTCCCGGCGCCTGGACGGCCCGCCCCCGGGCGTCGCCGTCGACGGGGTCTCCGCGCGCCTGCGCCGGGTGCAGCCGATGGCCGAGTTCCGGGTGCCGTTCTCGGTGTCCCGCGACGAGATCGACGACCTGCAGCGCGGCGCCCAGGACCCGGAGTTCGACGACCTCGCCCGCGCCGCCCGTCAGGCCGCCGTGATCGAGAACCGTGCGATCTTCCACGGCTGGCCGGAGGCCGGATTCGAGGGCATCGCGGGAGTCTCGCCGTACGACGCGCTGCCCCTGGGCGACAATCCCGACAGCTATCCCGGCACGGTCGCCCGGGCAGTGGACTACCTGCGCCGCAACGGCATCGAGGGCCCCTACGTGATGGCGATCGCGCCCGAGGGCTACACCCGGATCGTGGAGACCGCCGAGCACGGCGGCTACCCGCTGTTCGAGCACCTGAGCCGGATCCTCGGCGGGCAGATCCTGCGCGCGCACGGCCTGGACGGCGCCGTGATCGTCAGCCAGCGCGGTGGGGACTTCCTGCTCGACGTCGGCCAGGACCTGGCGATCGGCTACTCCGACCACGACGCGAACGACGTGCACCTCTACCTGGAGGAGAGCTTCACCTTCCGCGCCGTAGAACCCGACGCGAGCGTCTGCCTGCACTGACTGTCCCCCACCCACGCGCCCCCGTCGCCCGCGCGACGGGGCGCGCCCGTGTCCGGCCCGTACGAGCGTGACATTCGTAGCGGCCTACGCAACGAACGTCACGCTCGTTCGCCGGGGGTGGCGCGGGCGGGGCGAGCGCTCGGGATGGGCGCGGACGGTGGGCGCGGTGCAGGGCATAACGAGTGTGGCGTTCGTAGCGATTGACGCTACGAGGATCACACTCGTTGCGCCGGAGCAGGGCGGGTGAGCACTCGAGTGTGGCACGCGGGGCCGGTGAGGTTGAACGAGCGTGACTGTCGTGGCGTCTGTCGCTACGAGGGTCACGTTCGTTGCGCCGGGGTGCTCGCGCCGGGGACGGCTGGGCGGCAAGGTGTGGAGTGTGGGATCGGTCGGGCGGGCGGAGGCGGAGCTGTACCTGCTCGCGCCGGAGGACTTCGTCGCCGGGCGGGACGCTCACGTCGCCCGGGCCAGGGAGTCCGGCGACCGGGACGCGGCGAAGGCGATCGCCGCGCTGCGCCGGCCGTCGCGGGCCGCATGGCTGACGAACCTGCTGGTGCACGACCGGCCGGACGACGTCGAGGGCCTGCTCGGACTGGCCGACACCCTCGCCGCGGCGCAACGCTCACTCGACGGCGGCGCGCTGCGGACGATCTCCGCGCAACGCGGCAAGCTGGTCGGGGCGCTGTCCCGGCAGGCGGCCGCGCTGGGACGGGAGGCCGGACACCGGATCGAGTCGACGCTCGAGCGGGAGGTCCGCACGATCCTGGAGTCCGCCCTGGCCGACCCGGAGCTGGCCGATCGGGTGCGGTCGGGACGTCTGGTGAAGGCCGAGCGGCACGCGGGCTTCGGCCCGACGCCGGACGAGAGCGCGGAGCCGAAACCCGCCCGCACCGAGCCGGCCGGACCCGGTTCCGGGGGTGGCCCGACGTCGGATTCCGGATCGCCGGGAACGGGCCGGGCCGCCGACGGCCACGGCCACTCGTCCGGTGTCGGCGCCGGCGGGGGGTCGGGCTCCGACACCGCGGCCGGATCCGGCTCCCACACCGCGGACTGGCCCGGCACCCACACCGTCGACGAGCCACGCACCCACACCGGGCCCCGCACCCACACCGTCGGGCCCCGCACCGGCACCGCGGACGGGCCCGGCTCCGACACCGGGCACCGATCGGGCGCCCACGAGGACCCCGACCCTGGCCCCGTCTCGCGCGTCCGGCGCGAGCCCGTCCCCGACCCGGACGCGGCGCGACGGCAGCGGGCGCTGGCCCGGGCACAGGCCGACGCCGATCGCGCCCGCGAGGCCGCCCAGACGGCCCGTGAGCGTCACGACACCGCACGGACCGAGACCGAGGCGGCTGGGCGCCACCGCGACGAGGCCCGGGACCGGGTCACCGAGCTGATCGAGGCCCTGGAACGGGCGCGCGCCGACTCCAGCGCGGCCAACCGGGCGGCGCACACCACCGCGACCGCGGAGAAGGAGGCCGCCCGCTCCGCCCGTACGGCCGAGACCGCCCGCGACCGGGCCGACGCCGCCGTCCGCGACCTGCGGGACGGCTGAGACAAGGGCCGGCTGATGGGGCCCGGCTGAGATAGGGCCCGGCTGAGATAGGGGGCCGGCCGAGATCGCGACAACACCGGCGCGCCACGTTCACGGCACGGGCGTCCACTGCGCGAGCGTCCACCGCACGAGCGTCCACGGCACGAGCGTCCACCGCACGAGCGTCCACGGGCCGGGACGTGCGCTCACCCCGAACCGGTGAGGTCGTCACGGAGCTCCCGCTTGCGGATCTTGCCGGTGGCGGTGCGCGGCAGGGGCTCGTCGACCCAGTACACGTGGGCCGGAGCGGCGAAGGCCCCGACCCGGGCGGTGACGGCGGCGCGGATCATGTCGTCGTCGTGGGCGGTACCGGGTTCGGGGTGCACGACTGCCGCGACCTCCTCCCCCAGCGTCGGGTGCGGCACGCCCAGCACCGCGACCTCCACGACGCCGGGGACGTCGTGGATCGCCGACTCCACCTGTACCGAGTAGACGTTCTCGCCGCCGCGCAGCACGACGTCCTTGAGCCGGTCGACCACGTAGACCCAGCCGTCGCGGACGAAGCCGAGGTCTCCGGTGCGGAACCAGCCCTCGACGAACGCGGCCGCGTCGGCGTCCGGGTTGTTCCAGTATCCGCGGACGATGTTCGGCCCGCGGAACCACAGTTCGCCGATCACGCCCTCGGCCGCGTCCGGGCCGTCGCCATCGGCGGTGGCGACGCGCAGCTCGGCGCCGGGAGCGGGGCGGCCGACGCTGTCGGGGTGGGCCTGATAGTCCGGGCCGGAGTTGGCACAGATCGCGGACGTCGTCTCGGTCAGGCCGTAGCCGTTCGCGGCCCCGGCACCGAGGTCGCGGCCGATCCGGGTGACCAGGTCCGGCGGGATCGGGGCACCGCCCATGCCGATCGTGGTCAGTGACGCGAGGTCCGCCGGGTGCTCGGCGGCCTGCTCGACCAGCCCGGCCATCGTCGACGGCACTCCGGCGGTGCGGGTGAGCTGCTCGTCGCGGACCAGCTCGCGGGCGGTGTCGGGGTCCCAGTGGTGCAGCGTGGCGAGCTTCGCGCCGCCCAGTACGGCGCCGAGAAGACCGTTGATGCCGGCGATGTGGAACATCGGGTAGGCCAGCAGCGTGCCGGGCTCGCTGCTCGGTGTGGTGCCGGCGAGCAGCGAGCCGGCCCGTCCCTGCAGGGCGACGTTGAGCAGGTTCGTGCAGTGGTTGCGGTGCGTGCCGACCGCGCCCTTCGGGCGGCCGGTGGTGCCGGAGGTGTAGAGGATCGTCGCGACGTCGTCCGGATCGACGTGGACCTGCGGCAGCGTCGCGACGGGGTCCAGACTCTCGACCAGGTCGGCCCACTCGCGCACGCCGCCGGGAGCGGGACCGGTGCCGGTGCCGGGACCGGTGCCGGGAGCGGGACCGGTGCCGCGAACCCGGATCACCGACGCGTTCGCGCCCACCCCCTGCCCGGCGAGCAGCTCGATGCGCTCCGGATCGGCGAACACGACCCTCGATCCGGAGTCCGCGACCGCCCAGGCCAGCTCCGGGGCGCTCCACCAGGCGTTCAGGGGAACCGCGACCAGCCCCGCGACCTGGGCGGCGAAGAACACCGCCGGCCACTCCGGGACGTTGCGCATCGCGATCGCGATCCGGTCCCCGGGTGCCAGCCGATAATCGTCGACGAGGGCGCGGGACAGACCGGCGACCAGCGTCAGATGCTCACGATAGGTGCGCCGCTCGCCCCGGTAGACGGTGAAGGTCCGGTCCCCGAACACCTCGGTACCGACGACGAGCTCGCGCAACGTGTGCGGTCCGCGCCGGTAGACCTGCATCGGGCGCCCTCCCACCGGCTCGGGACCGACACTCGTTCCGCCTGCGCTCCTCTCGGTGCCGATACTCGTTCCGCCTGCGCTCCTC
>JAKDNL010000336.1 GCA_030451825.1 Pseudonocardia sp.
CCCCCCCCCCCGGCCCCGGGCCGGCCCCCCGGGGGCGGGGGGGGGCCCCCCCCCCCCCCCCCCGGGGGCGGGGGCGGCCCCCCGGGGGGCCCCCCCCCCCCGCCCGGGGGTGGGGCGGTGATCGGCGGGCGCCGTCAACGATCGCCCCCCACGGCCTAGGTATCGGCCCAGCGCGGAGATCGGGAAGACCATCCGGTAGAGGTGGTAGCGGATGTAGAACGCGCCCGGGAAGCCGGTGCCGGTGTAGAGCTCCTCGGCCCAGGAGCCGTCCGGTGCCTGGGTCTCGACCAGGTAGGCCACGCCGCGGCGGGTGGCCTCGCCGTCGCGTTCGCCGGCGGCGAGCAGGGCCAGCAGCGCCCACGCGGTCTGCGACGGCGTCGAGTCGCCGCGCCCGATCCACGACGGGTCGGTGTAGGACCGCAGGTCCTCGCCCCAGCCGCCGTCGTCGTTCTGGTGCTGCTCCAGCCAGCGCACCGCACCCCGGATCGACGGGCAGGACTCCGGCACCCCGGCCGCGATCAGCGCCGGGACGACACCGCCGGTGCCGTAGAGGTGGTTGGCGCCCCACCGGCCGTACCACGACCCGTCGCGTTCCTGGTTCGCCAGCAGCCAGTCCACGCCCCGCCGGCATGCGGAGCCGTCCGACCTGCCCTCGTGCGCGAGCATCTCGACCACGTGCGCGGTGACGTCCGCGGACGGCGGGTCGATCACGGCGCCGAAGTCGCAGAACGGCAGCTTGGTGACCAGCGCGCGGGTGTTGTCGGCGTCGAACGCGCCCCACCCGCCGTCGGCGGAGGCCATGCCGGTGTTCCAGTCCACGCCGCGGTCGACGGCCCGGTGGACCCGGTCCGGGTCCGGGTGCTCGACCCGGCGCAGGGCGAGCACCACCTCGGCGGTGTCGTCGGTGTCCGGGTAGCCGTCGTTGTCGAACTCGAACGCCCAGCCGCCGGGCTCCAGATCCGGCCGGCGCACCGCCCAGTCCCCGCGCACGTCGGTGACCTGCTCGTCGAGCATCCAGTCCGCGGCACGCAGCACGTCCGGGTCGTCGGGTGCGGCACCGGCGTCGAGCAGGGCGGTCACCGCCAGGCAGGTGTCCCAGACCGGTGACTGGCAGGCCTCCAGGCGGCGGACGGTGCCCTCGGGCGTCTCCTCGCGGACCAGGAAGCGCTCCAGGCCCTCCAGCCCGGCCGTCATCGCCGGGTGGTCGAGCGGGTAGCCGAGCAGGTGCAGCGCCAGCAGCGAGTACACCCACGGCGGCTGGATCCCGCCCCAGGAGCCGTCCGCCTCCTGACGGGCCAGGATCCACTCCGCGGCCCGGCGCATCGCCAGCCGTCGCACCGGGCGCAGCGGACGGCGCGAGTAGCGGTGCAGCACGCCGTCCAGGCGTCCGAACGCGCCGGCCCAGGTGAACAGCGGCGCGTGGCGCGGGGTCGGGGTACCGGAGCGCAGCTCGTCGACGCCGAACGGCAGCGGGCGGACCGGGCGCAGCGTCGCGACGACGGTCAGCGGCACCACCGTCTGGCGCGCCCAGCAGGCCCAGTCGTAGATGTTGAGCGGGAACCAGCGCGGCAGGAACACCAGCTCCGGGGGCATGTCGGGCAGGTCGTCGTAGGGCCAGAGGCCGAACAGGGCCAGCCAGATCCGGGTGAACACCCGGGTCTTCTCGATCCCGCCCCAGGACCGGACGTAGCGCTGCGCCGCGACCATGTGCGGCTCGGTCGGCGCGTCGCCGGCCAACCGCAGCGCCACCCAGGCCTCCACCGTGGTGGACAGGTCGGCCGGCCCGCAGGTGAAGATCGCCCAGGTGCCGTCGGGCCGCTGCCGGGAACGGATCCAGCGGGCCGCCTGGTCGGTCTCGGTGTCGGTGCGGATACCGAGGAACTCGCGCAGCAGCAGGTCCTCGGCGTCCATCGTCACGTTCGTCTCGAGCTCGCCCTGCCACCAGCCCGCCGGGTCCTGCAGCCCGCGCAGGTGCGCGACGGCGGCGTCCAGCGCGTCGCCCGGGGAGCGCGCGACGCCCGCCGGCCGCGGGCCCGCGGTGGTGGATGTGGCCTGCGATGCCGTGAGGGTCATCGTCTTCTCCTCATGGTGGTCGTCAGTACTGCCGGTCGGCCAGGTACCGGCCCAGTGCGACGAGCTCCGCGTGTGTCCGCGGGTCGAGCCCGGCACCGTCCAGGGCCCGTTCGGCCCGGTCCATCCGTCGGTCGGCCTCGGCGCGGGCCCAGTCGCGCCCGCCGCCCGCCTCGACGAGTGCGGCCGCGCGGAGCAGCCCGTCCTCGTCCGGCTCGCCGTCGGCGGCCAGCCAGGCGGCCAGCTCGCGCCCCGCGGCGCCGCCGCGGGTGACGGCGTAGGTGATCGGCAGCGTCTTCTTGCGCGAGCGCAGGTCCGCCCGGACCGGCTTGCCGGTGATCCCCGGGTCGCCCCAGATCCCCAGCAGGTCGTCGACCAGCTGGAAGGCCATCCCGACCTCCATCCCGTAGGTGGACAGCCCGGACCTGGCCGCCTCCGGGCCGCCGGCCAGCACGGCGCCGATCGAGGCCGCGGCGGCCAGTAGCGAGCCGGTCTTGCCGGCGGCCATCGACAGGCACTCGGCCACGCCGACGTCGTCGCGGGTCTCGAACGCCAGGTCCTCGACCTGCCCGCGGATCAGCTCGCGGGTGGTGGCGGCCAGCATCCGGGTCGCCGCGGGGGCGTGCGCGGAGCCCGACTCCAGCAGCACCTCCGAGGCCAGCGCGAGCAGCGCGTCGCCGCAGAGGATCGCCGAGGAGGCGCCCCACCGGGACCAGACCGTCGGACGGTGGCGGCGCTCGGTGTCGCCGTCCATCAGATCGTCGTGCAGCAGCGAGAAGTTGTGCACCAGCTCCACCGCCACCGCCGCGGGTACCGCCTCCGAGGCCGGCGCGCCGACGGCGGCCGCGGAGAGCCGGGCCAGCGCCGGCCGGACGGCCTTGCCCCCGCCGCGGCCGGGTGAGCCATCCAGCTCGGTCCAGCCGAGGTGGTAGGCGGCCTGCGCCCGGCTGGCGTCGTCGAGCCGGTCGACCGCCGCCCGCAACGCCGGGGTGACGGCATCGCGGCAGCGCTCGAGCAGCTCACGCACGTCACAGGCGTCGGTGCCGAGGCCCGTTCCGCCGGCGCTGGCCGAGGTGCCGATGCTGGTCGAGGTCCCCAGCGTGGCGGTCATGCGGCCACCTCCGCGGCCGTCACCGGAGCGTGCAGCACGGCGGCGGCCGCGGACTCGCCGCTGCGGACCGCGCCCTCCATCGTGGCCGGCCACCCGGTGGCCGTCCACGCGCCGGCCACCGCCAGGCCCGGCACCGTCGTGCGCGACGGCGGCCGCAGCGCGCCGCTGCCCGGCGCGGCCCGGAACGTGGCGTGCGGCTCGCGGGTCACGAAGAAGTCCAGGACCGACGCCGCGCAGGCACCCGGCAGCAGCGCGGCCAGCGCCGGCAGGAACCGGGCCCGCAGCGCCGCGACCGGCAGGCCCACCAGGTCGTCGGCGGCCGAGAGCGACACGGCCAGATACTGCGAGCCCGCCGGGTGCACCCGCGCCGACCCGGACGAGGTGGTGCGGTCGAACACCCACTGCACGGGGCTGCCCACCGCGGCCGCGAACGGGGTGTCGAGCACGCGGCGGTCGTAGACGACGTGCACGTTGACGATCGGGGTGCTGCCCAGCCTCTCGGCCCAGCCCTCGGGCAGGTCGAGGGCGCCGGGCGGCAGCAGGTGGCCAGCGGTGCCGGGCGGCACCGCGCAGACGATCCGGTCCACGAGGGTCTCCTCCCGATCGGGCCCCGAGCCGGCGGTCCGTCCGAGCGCGACCCGCCACCGTCCGGAGGCTTCGGCGGTGATCGCCCGCACGGGGGCGCCCGTCCGGACCCGTACGCCGGCGTCGTGCAGGGCCCGGCGGGCGGCGTCGTCGTGCAGGTGCCCGAGCGGGACGCGGGCCCAGCCGATGTCCCCGGCGGCGGCGTCGGTGAGCAGCCCCTCCTGGAACACCGTGGCCGCGAGCGCGAGCGAGGCGTCCGCGGCGCGGGCGTTCAGCGTCGCGATCCCGACCAGGTCCCACAGCGCCGCGACGGCGTGCGGCCGCTGCCCGTGCGCGCGCAGCCAGCCGGCGAAGTCGCGGGCGTCCGAGGCCGGGGCGGTCCGGTCGACGCGGCGCAGGGCCAGCGCCGCCGACGCGGCCCGCAGCCGGTCGAGGGGCGGCAGCGGGCGGTAGGCCAGCAGCGCGGCGCCCAGGTGCAGCGGCGCGGGCAGCGACGAGCGGCGCAGCCGGGACGGCCGCGCGCCGGGTGCGTGCACCGGGATGTCCAGGCGGTCCTGCAGCGTGACCGACCCGGTCGCGCCGAAGCGGTCCAGCAGGGCCCGGTAGGCCGTGCAGCAGCGCAGGAACACGTGCTGGCCGGTGTCGACGTCCAGCCCGCCGCGCCGGCCGGACCCGGCCAGCCCGCCGAGGCGCGGCCGCGACTCCAGCAGCACGACGTCCGCGCCGCCGTCCGCGCACCGCAGCGCGGCGGCGATCCCGGCCAGCCCGCCGCCGACCACCGCCACCCGGACAGTGCCCGCGCTCATCGGCCACCGGCCCGTCCGGCCAGCGCCGCCACGGCGACCCCGGCCTTGCGCCGGCCCGAGAGCGACACCCGCTGCCCGTACACCGACGACGGGTCGGCGGCGATGTCGTCGAGCAGCCGGCGGTAGATCCCGGACATCGCGGTGGCGCAGGCGGCGCTGCGCCGGTCCAGCAGCGGGACCAGGCGCAGGCCGTCGGCGTACCAGCGGCGGGCCCGGTCGGCGCTGAACCGGATCATCTCGGCCAGGCCGCCGGTGGGGTCGGTGAGCCGGTCCTGCCCGTCCAGGGTCAGCTCGGCGCCGAAGCGCGCCAGCTCCTCGGTGGGCAGGTAGACGCGGCCGTTGCGCAGATCCTCGCGGATGTCGCGCAGGATGTTCGTCTGCTGCAGCGCGATGCCCAGCTGGTCGGCGTAGAGCGCGGCGTCCGGGTGCGGGCGGGAGCCGAACACGCCCAGGCACAGGCGACCGACCGACCCGGCGACCTGACGGCAGTACCCGGTCATGTCGTCGAACGTGCGGTAGGGCCGGGCCGGGACGCGGGATCCGGAGACCTGCCCGGACTCTGCGGCCACACGGTCCATCGCGACGTCGGCCTCGACCCCGTCCACGAGCTCGTCGAACGCGCCCAGCGGGATCGGGTAGCGGGCCCTCGCGTCGGTGACCGCGGTGAGTACCGGGTCGGACGGGTCCGCGGGCTCCCGCAGCGAGGTCCGGAGCGCGGCGAGCGCTGCCGTCTTCTCCGGGAATCCGAGGGTGCCGTCGTCGCCGATGTCGTCGATCCGGCGGGCCAGCGCGTAGACCGCGGACAGCGCGGCCCGCTTGCCCGGGGGCAGTAGCCGGATGCCGTAGGAGAAGTTGCGTGCCTCCCGGCGGGTGATCGCCTCGCACGCGGCGTAGGCGTCCTGCGGGGTGCTGCGGGCCTGGGTCACGTGTGGCTCCGACGGTGCGCGGTGGTGGGCAGGAGCGTTCGGATCAGGTGCCGGGCCACGTCGGTGCGGCGCCGGGTTGCGGCGACGTCCTGGCCGACGGCGAGCCGGGCCCAGCCGTGCAGGCCGCCCAGCGCACGGCTGCCGTCGTCGAGCAGGTCCAGCGCCCGGTCGGTCTCGTGGAGCACCAGGCGGCGCAGCGAGGGCGAGGCCCGCGCCGCGTCCAGGTCGGTGTCCGGCACCCCGAACGCGATCCGGTCCTCCGCCGGCAGGTAGACCCGGCCGCGCGCGCGGTCCTCGGCGACGTCACCCCAGTGCTCGAGCAGCTGCAGGGCGGTGCAGACGGCGTCGCAGTCCCGGAGCAGGCCGGGCCCGGCCGGCACGGCGAACAGCTCGAGCACCATCTGCCCGATCGGCTCGGCGGACAGGGCGCAGTAGTCGAGCAGCTCGGCCCGGGTGGCGTAGCGCGTGACGCGCTGGTCGGCGACGTTGGCGGCCAGCAGCCGGTCGAACGGCTCCCGGCTCAGCCCGGCTTCGGCGACCACCGGGGCCAGCGCCCGCAGCACCGGGGCCCGGGCGGGGGTCCCGTCCCAGACCGCGGCGAGGTCGTCGCGGAACGCGGAGAGCCGCTCCAGCCGCTCGTCCGGGGTCCGCCCCCGGTTGCCCTCGGTACCCGAGCCGGCGACGTCGCCCGGCTCGTCACCGAGGTCGTCGATCACCCGCACGACGCCGTAGACCGCACGCAGCCCGCCCCGCAAGGCCCGGGGGAGCACCCGGAGTGCGACCGGGAAGTTCTCCGCCGCCTCGGCGCGGCGGAGACGGCCGTCCGCCACGTCCGCCCGGCCCGATCGCATGGCGACGATCGTGCGCCCCGAGGCCGGGCCATCTCTGCGCAGCGCGGATCAATTCTGGGTCACCGAAATTGTCACGACCCGACAAAACAGGTCGTCCGCGGACCCGATCGGGCGTAGAGAACACGTGTGGACCTGCACAACGGCGCGACTGCCGCCCTCGTGGAGAGACTGACCGCGGGGTGGCCGGAGCTACTGGAGGAGGTCACCCGCGCACTGCGGGCGGACTGGCCCGACTACGCCGGGTTCCTCGCCGAGCACCGCGACGAGGTGGCCTACGCCGCGGACCTCGGGGTGCGCCGGCTGCTGCAGCTGCGGGTCGACGACCCGGGCGCCGACTTTCCCGGCCCGGTCGAGCAGGAGCTGTTCGAGCAGATCGGCCGGACGCAGTGGCGGGAGGGCCGCGAGATCTCGAGTCTGCTCTCGGCGTTCCAGGTCGGGGCGCGGGTGTTCTGGCACCACGTCTCGGCGCTCGCGGTGGACCTCGACGTCGGGTCGCGCGAGCTGGCCGAGCTGGCCGAGGGCGTGTTCCTGTTCGTGGACCGGCTGTCCTCGGCCACCACCCGGGGGTACGTCCTGGAGCAGTCGGAGTCCGGTGCCGCGCGCGAACGCCTCCGCGAGGAGCTGGTGGATCTGCTGCTCTCCGACCGCGCGACCAGCGGCGCGGTGGCGGCCGCGGCGAGCCGCGCCGGATGGCCGGTGCCCGAGGAGGTCGGCGTCGTCCTGGTGCAGGACCACGACGCGCTCGACCACGGGGTGCTGGGCTGGTTCGACCCGACCTCGCTGCCGATCAACCGGGAGCACCTGACCGGGGTGATCGTGCCGAACCCGCTGCTGGCCGGGCGCCGCCGCCGACTGGCCACGGCGCTGCACGGTACCGGTGCGGTGGTCGGGGCCTCCGTGCCGCCGCACCACCTGCCGGCGAGCCTGCACATCGCCGAGGTCGCCGCCCGGCTGCAGCGCACCGGCGTGCTAACGGAGGATCCGGTGTTCGCCGACGAGCACCTCGACGCGATCATCGTGCACCGCGACGCCCGGCTGCTGGAGGTCTTCCGGACGCAGGTGCTGCGCCCGCTCGAGGGCGCGTCCGCGTCGTCGCGGGAACGGCTATGCGAGACGCTGACGTCCTGGCTGCGGCACATGGGCGACCACCAGGCCATGGCCGCCGAGCTGCACGTGCACCCGCAGACCGTGCGCTACCGCCTCGCCCGCCTGCACGAGCTGTTCGGCCCCGAGCTCGACGCCCCCGAGACGCGTGCCCGGCTGGGCCTCGCCCTGGCCTGGGGCGCGCCCCGCGCGCCGCATCCCGACAGCGACTGACCCCCGTGCGCGGATATCGCTGCT
>JAKDNL010000337.1 GCA_030451825.1 Pseudonocardia sp.
CACTGGTTCGCCCCTGTGCGACGACGCGCTTTCCTGTGCGAAGTCGCGCCGCGCCCGGCCGGACCGGGGTGTGGCAGGCGCCCGCCGCGCTCACGTTCGACGACACCTCGTCGTCGGGAGGACGTTCTGCCCCTGCCAGGACGCCTGGCCTGCCCCGTTGATCCCGGGACGAAAGGAACCACCCCCTCCGAGAGCAGCCGTGAGAGCCAGGATCGCGAGGCCGTGGCGCGCAGCGGGCGGTTGGCGCGGTCACCACCGTGCCAGCGATCACCGTGTGCGGAGTCGAAGCGACCGCACACGTCGTGCGGCGTTCACCGGGCTTGGGGTGGTGGCGGCCGCCCCGCGTCGGCCGGCTCCTGCGCACGTGCCGCCCGGCCGGCGGCGCGGCAACGTCGTCGCGAGCCTCTCGACTCGTGTGCCATCCCCCACGACCGGACAGGTAGGCGAAGGTGGTCTCGTCCAGGCGGGGAGGGGTTCGACGGCCAGGACGAGACGGCCACCCCGGCGCCGGCCAGCACCAGCCCGAAGTGCGAAACGGCGTGCGCCCACTCCAGGTCCGGCCGCGGCCGGGCCACCAGCAACCACAGCCGCACGGCCGGCAGCCCGACGTGCAACCCCCAGCTCACGACACGCAGCACCGAGCCACGACCTTCCCGTCCTGGTGGCCAGCTGATCGGAACAGGTCGCAGCGCCGCCTGGTGCCGCGGCGGGCGGCCGGAGGACTCCTGGCCGCCCGCCGTGGAGCTGCTACGGGCGTACCTCGTAGACGGCGTTGAACGGGGTCTCCGCGGCGCGGCGGAACCGGGTGAAACCGGCGTCGGTCATCACCTGGCGCATCGCGGCCTCGCCGGCTTGGGCGCCGAGGGAGTAGCCGCCGGGCTGAGAGAGCCCGTTGGGCACGCACAGGAAGCTGGAGAAGCCGTAGTAGAGCCGTCCGACCGGGTTGAGGTTGTCGGCGACGGTGTCGGCGGCGATCGGCTCGACCACCAGCCAGGTGCCGTCGGAGGCCAGGGCCTGGCGGACGTGGCGGGCGGCGCCGAGCGGGTCGCCCATGTCGTGCAGGCAGTCGAAGCTGGTGACCAGGTCGTAGCCGGTGCCGGTGAACGTCTGGGCGGAGGCGACCTCGAACGTGGCGCGGGTGGCCACCTCGGCGTCGGCGGCGCGCTTGCGGGCCAGCTCGATCGAGCCGTCGTGGTAGTCCGAGCCGGCGACCGTCGAGCGCGGGTAGTGCCCGGCCAGGATCACCGAGGAGGCGCCGAGCCCGCAGCCGATGTCGGCGATCTTCGCTCCGTCGGTCAGTTTGGCCTCCACCCCGTCCAGCGCGGGGATCCAGCTGGTGGTCAGGTTCGCGACGTAGCCGGGGCGGAAGAACGCCTCGCAGCCGAGGAACACGTCCTCGTGGTGGGCGTGCCAGCCCAGCCCGTCGCCGGTGCGGAACGCCTCGGTGATCTGCGGCTCGGCGTGCAGGGCGCCGAGCGCGAGCACGAACGCCCCGGGCAGGTACACCGGCCCGTCCGGGTCGGCCAGGCAGAACGCCTGCTCCTCGGTCATCGAGAACTCGTCGGTGGCCGGGTCGTAGCCCACGTAGCCGCCGGCGGCCTGCCCGCGCAGCCACTCGGTGACGTAGCGCGGGCTGGTGTCGGTGCGCTCGGCCAGCTGCTCGGGGGTGGCCGAGCCCCGGGCGAGTGCCTTGTAGAGCCCGAGCCGGTGCCCGACGACGATGTTGCCGGCCGCCGCGGTCGCGCCCAGGTCGCCCACGAACTTCCCGAGGAACTCCATCAGCCTGTCGTTGTCCACCGCCATGATCTTCTCTCCTGTCGTCTCCGGGCCCGGTCGGTCACACCGCCGACCGGACCTCCTCGGCGGCGATGTGACCGGCCGGACGCTAGGACCGGCGCCTTCCCCGAACCTTCCCGCCGACCACCCGCCCCGTCCGGCGTTCTCAGCGCGCTGTCGCGGCAGTTGCACCGGCCTGTCACGGGATGGATCGCAGCGTCGGTTGTTCCGCCCGGGAGCCGACGGTCGCTCGCGGCCCCGCCGTCGCGATTCCCGCCCGGTGTCATCCGGCCGCGTCCACGTCGAGGCACGCAGGCCGTGACCTCCGGTGCCTCCCGCACGTCGCAGCGGATCGGGACGGCCGGGCGACCCCTCGCGACCACGCTCTCGGCGACCCGCTGCAGATCGGCGCCGCAACGCGCCGCAATCGCGACGGACAACCACTTCGGCTAGAGCGGCGTCACCGTGCATCCGCAGGTGTTCCGCTCACCGCTGTCGCGGTGTCGCCGCAGGTGACCGTGTCGACCGACACCATCGAAGCATGCTCACCGGCGACGATCCACGTCGCCCGTCACTCGAGAATCGGAGCGTTCGACGGCACCTCGCCGTCGAATGACGTTCTGCCCCTGCCAGGACGCCTGGCCTGCCCCGTTGATCCCGGAGCGGGAGGAACCACCCTCTCCGAGAGCAGCCGCGACAGCCAGGATCGCGAGGCCGTGGAGTTCGCCGAGGAGACGGTCGCCGATCTGGATCCTGACCGGGCCGGGGAACGCGACGATCAGGAGGAACGAGGGGTGACGATGACGGACGGCCAGGACCGGCAGGACGAGCTCGAGCTGCACGACGAGACGCTGACTGACCTCGATCCGGTCGCGAGCATGGGAATATCGCTTCCGATCAAGCATCCGCGCACCTGGAAGGCGACCAACCTGTGCTGGTGCACCCAGTACTGCCCCACCCACGACTGCTACAGCTACTGCGGCCCGGCGGGGAACGAGCAATGCTGACCGTAGCGCCGAGGAGTTGATGCCAACATGAGCGGCCATGACGACTTCGTGCTCAACGCGGAGACGATCGCCGACCTCGATCCGGCGGACCCGGATCCGAGTGGTGGGCACCTCCCGATCCGGGTGTCTTGGGAGACCTGCATGGACCAGACCTGCACCTGTCAGTGCTACAGCTACTGCGACCTGGAAGGACACCCCGTGTACGTCTGCTGATGTCCGGCAACGCGGGATGACAGCGTTCAACGATGCCTCGCGGCCCCAGGGGCCTGAGCATCGACCCGGTGATGTGGCATGTGGCGCGCAGCGGGCGGTTGGGGCGGTCACCACCGCCGATCCCGTGGTGGTGTACTGACCCGCGTGGCAGATGGCGGTCGGCTGTGAGGGTGCGCATCGAGCTGCTGGGCGGGTTCCGCGTCCTGGTCGACGGGGCGGCGGTGCCGGATGCCGCGTGGCGCCGGCGCAGGCCTGCCGAGCTCGTCGCGCAGCTGGCCCTCGCGTCCGGCCGGCGCCTGCACCGCGACGCGGTGGTGGAGGCGCTCTGGCCGGAGCTCGACGGGAAGGCCGGGCTCGCGAACCTGCACAAGGCCGCCCACCTCGCCCGTCGCGCGGTCGACTCAATCGGCGCCGTGGTGCTCGAGGCCGACCAGGTCTGCTTGTGGCCGGGCACCGAGGCCGAGGTCGAGGTCGACGTCGAGGGCTTCGAGGCGAGCGCCCGCCGGGCCCTGCGCAGCGGCTGCCACGAGGCCTGCATCGCCGCCGCGCGGCTCTACGCCGGGGAGCTGCTGCCGGGGACGCCGGACCGCTTCGACGAGGTGCGGCAGCGGCTGCGGGCGATGTACCTCGAGCTGTTGCGCACGGCGCAGCGCTGGGACGAGCTGATCGAGGCCGAGCCCACCGACGAGCAGGCGGGCCGTGCGCTGATGCGCCGAGGCCTGGAGGCCGGGGATACCGAGGCGGCGCTCCGCCGGTTCCGGCAGCTCTCCGCGGCGCTGGCGGAGCTGGGTCTGCGGCCCGGGACACGCACGCAGGAGATGTACGAGCGGGCGCTCGGCGGCGCCGTTCGGACCCGGCCGGCTCCGCGACGGGACGTGCTGCTCGGTCGCGGACCCGCATTGACCGCGGCCCGCCGCGTCCTGCGCGCCGCGATCGCGGGGGAGGGCGGGACGTTGCTGGTCGACGGACCGCCCGGAATCGGCAAGACCCGGTTCGCCCTCGCGCTGGTCGACGAGGCCGTGGATGCGGGCTGGACGGTCGTGCGTGCCGCCGCGAGCGACACCGACGGCCCGGTCCCGTACTCGCCGGTCGCAGCCGCCCTCGCCCGCCTGACCGGCGCCCGCCCCGACCTGCTTCCGCTGCTGTCGCCGCGGGCACGCGACGCGGTGAACGAGCTGGTGGCCGGTGGGGGGCGCACCGACCAGGGCTGTCTGTTGCCCGCCGTCGCCCAGCTGGTGGTCGCGGCGGCCGGCAGCGGCGTCACCGTGTTCGTGCTCGACGACGCCCACGCGGCGGACGACGCGACGATCGAGCTGCTGGCGCACCTGGCCGGTACCGCGCGCTTCGAGCCCGTCGTCCTGGTCGTCACGTTCCGCACGCACGAGATCCCGCCGGCGCTGGCCCGACTGGTGGACAGCCTTCTCGCCCGCCGGGTCGGGGTCCGGCTGCGGTTGAGCCTGCTCGGCGCCGAGGACGCCGCCGTGCTGACCCGCCGCGGCGCGCCCTACGAGCCGTCGGAGGCCGCCCTGGGCACCATCTGGCGGCTGGCCGAGGGCAACCCGCTGTTCACCGAGGAGCTGGCCGCCGCGATCGGCCCGGGCGGCACCGTGCCGGAGGTCGTCGACATCCCGTCGGCGGTCACCGCAAGGTTCGGCGCGCTCGCCCCTGCCGACCGGGACGGCCTCCAGCGACTGGCGGTCGCCGGGCACGCGTTCACCGTCGACGAGGCCAGCCAGATCGCCGGCGGCGACGCGCCGGGGCTGCTCGACCGCGCGATCGCCCTGGACCTTCTGGCCCCGCGGGACGGCGGTGTCGAGTTCCGGCACGCCCTGGTGCGCGAGGCGCTGAACCGCGAGGTCTCCCCGCATCGCCGCGTCGGCGTACCCCCCGCCGGGGGCGCGCCGCATGATCGACGCCGCCGCGCCGGCGGCCCGGGTCGCCCACCACGCGCTGGCGGCCGGACGCGACGATGCGCCGGCCTGGCTGCGCCGAGCCGGCGACGACGCGATGGCGGTGACGGCCTACGTCGAGGCACGCGGCTTCGCCGAGCGCGGCCTCGAGATCGCCCGCGACGCCGACCGGCCGGCCCTGCTGGAGCTGCGGGCCGACGCGGTGCACGCGCTCGGCGATCCGGCGGCGGGTCCGGCCTACCGTGAGGCACTCGCCGCCGCCGGCCCGGCGGGCGCGGCGCGCGTGCGCACCAAGCTCGCCCGGGCCTGCCTCGCGGTCGGCGCGGTCGACGCCGCTGCCCGGTGCGTGGACGGCGTCGACTCGACCCTCCCGCGGGAGCGGGCCGGTCTGCTGCTGGTGCGCGCGCTGCTCGCCTGGCACCGCGACGACCTCGACACCGCCGAGCGGCTGACCGTCGAGGCCAGGGCGCTGGCGCTGACCGAGGCCGGTTCGGCCGAGGTCAGCGAGGTCCTCTCGCTCGAGGTCATGCTCGCGCACGCGAGCGGGGAGCGCCGGCTGACCAGCCCCGCACAGTGGATGGAGGCTTACGCGGCTCCGTCGCTGGCCGTGCTGGCGCTCGATCCGCACCTGTGCGTCGCCGACTACCTGCTGGCCAGCGACCAGCCGACGGCTACGGTCGTGGCGTTCGCGCGCCGGGTGGCCGAGGCCACGGCGGGGACCGACGCGGTCCGCGGCGAGGCGTTCGCCACCGTGCTCCTCGGAGAGGCCCAGCTGGCCGCCGGCGATCTCGATGCGGCGCGGGACAGCCTGGGCCGCTCGTTGGACCTGCACCGCCGGATCGGCTGGGTCGCCGGCGAGGCGATCGCCCTGGAGCAGCTCGGTGAGCTCGCGCGCTGCGGCGGCGACCGGGCCCGGGCGGACCGGCTGCTGGCCGAGGCGCTGCAGGCGGCGCGCTGGTCCCCACTGTGCTCGCACCTGCTCAGCCGGGTCCACGCGACGCTGGTACGCAACTGCGACGGCGCCCAGGCGCTGGCCGCCGTGGCGCGGGCGGAGCGGGACCTGGCCGACCGGCAGCTGTGCCCGGTGTGCTCGGCCCGCTACCAGGTCGCCGCCGCCGTCGCGCACGCGCGGGTGGGCGCGCCCGCGCCCGCCCGCGGCTACCTCGACCGGGTAGACGCGCTGGGTTCGGCCGCCGGTCGCGGCGCGCTGGGCGCCGAGGTCACCGCCGCCCGCGCCGAGCTGGCCCTGGCCGAGGCCGACCCGGACGCGGCGCTGCGCTCGTTCGCGGACGCCGCTGCGTGGTTCACCGAGCTCGGTCGCCGGCCGGCGGCCCAGGGCTGCCGCGACCGGGCCGCGGCGGCAGCCGGCGAACGCGTCGGTCCCGGATGACCTTGGCCGCGGCCTCAGCGGGGGTGAAATCCCGTACACATCAGGCGGATGTCGCCGAGCCCGGGGTCGTCGACCGTCGCGTACAGGTGCTGCTCGATGACCGACGCCCGGCCGCCGGTCGAGGTGTGCATCCGGTAGCGCACCGACAGCTGGCCCGCGATCACATCGACGTCGCTCTCGAGCAGCTCGCGCGCGGTGGAGTAGCGCACGAACCAGTCGGCGAACGCGCCCGCGACCGCCGTGCGGCCGAGCTCCTCCCGGATGCCGCCGGGCAACAGCGCGCTCAGCCGCGCATTCGGGGCCAGCGACGCGGCGACGGCATCGGCGTCGCCGTCGACGAGCGCGGCGACGAACGCCTCGCCGAGGGCCTGTGCAGGGGTGGCGGAAGTGGACATGCCCGTGCCTTCCTGGTCGGGGAACGCGACGCTACGACCGGCGGCTTCCCGCGACCTTCCCGGTCACCGCCGACGGAAGTACGCCTCGCCGAAGGCGAACGTCGGCCGCGCCGGCAGACCGATCTCCCCGATGGTCGGTGCCTCCGGCAGGCGGACCGCCCCTCCGAGGTCGCGGCCGCTGAGCACCGCGCGCGACTCGGTGACCAGGTGGATGCGCACCGGGCACAGCGTCGTCAGGTGGCCGCTCGGAGTGATGCCGCGCAAGGTCACCGCACCCATGCCCAGCACACGCTCGGAGACCAGCTCCCGCGCCCGGACGAGCGGATCCGGCTTCCAGCTCGCGCGCGGCAACGGCGCGCATGCCGCGTTCATACCGCGCAGCAGGGCCGTGTCCCCGATCGTCATCGACCATCGCAGCACCGGCTCGCCGGCTCGGCGGCTGCCGTCCCGGGTCGTGCCGGTGACCTCGACCTCGAGCCGGTTCGCCGCGGGCCAGCGGAGCTCGATCGCGGCGGGCTCGAGGGCTCGCGCCGCCGGGCCGTAGTACTTCGGACAGGACGCCTCGGGGTCGTCGGTGTTGACGTAGATCGTCCAGGCCCCGGTGCCCGCGCGGTGCCACACCGAAGCGTATGGCGCGACGGTGTTCTCGGGCAGCACCCGGAGGCACAGCACGTCGCCGCCGGCCATCGGCACCGCGAAGGCGCCGAAGCCCCGGGCGTACTCGTGGCCCGGCCACGGCGAGGCGACCACGCGCGGCGCAATCGCCCGAGCACGCGCGGCGACGGAGGTCAGCACCAGCGCAGCATCTCACTCACCCGAGCCCTCCGCATCGACCCGGCGCCATGTCCCCGGCGGCGACCCGTAGGGAGTGAGTTGTCCCACGCAAGCGCGGGACACAAGTCTGGCCTGGGGCATTTGCCCCGCCCGCCGGGTGTTGCCCCCCGGGGGTTGGGACCCCCCCAACCGCCGTGTGAGGGGGGGG
>JAKDNL010000915.1 GCA_030451825.1 Pseudonocardia sp.
ACGCCGAGGAGATCGCAGACGACGGCTCCGGCGCCTGGGAGGTGCTGGGGAAGGCGACTCCCGCCTACAGCAACACGTCCCGGGCGTCCGCAAGCTCGGGGTCGACGGGGGCGGTCGACTACGACGGGCGGGCCCTCGCGGTCGGGGTCATCGACTCGCAGAGCGACGTGACCGCCTCCTTCTCCGGGTACAGCACCGTGAACACGCCGGTGTGGCCCGTGGACGCGGACGGCGGGAACGCCGGCTGCTGGGTGGGGGCCGCGAACGTCGGTGAAGGGGACTCGACGTCGACGACGTTCACGGTCAGCGGGAACGACCAGCTGACGTGCGCGGTCGCCGTGTTCGGCCGTGCCGAAGTAGCGGTGGTCGCCCCGACCGTTGATGCGGGTAGCGACGCCACGGTCACGGTGGGGGACACGTTCACCCGGACCGCGTCGGAGACCGGTGACCCGGCCACGTCCCGGGCCTGGACGGTCGTGTCCGGCCCGGCTGAGGTCGACGACACCCTCGCCACGGCCGCTGCGCTGTCGTGGGCGCCGGGGACGCCCGGGGTGTACGTGCTGCGGTACACCGCTTCGAACGCGGGCGGCTCGGACAGCGACGACGTCACCGTCACCGCCGCCGCCGTGGTCGTCGTCGGGCCGACGCTGGTCGCGCACTACGAGGTAGACACCCCCGCTTCTGGCGGGACCTCGTTGGAGTCGGAGTCGTTCACCCCGGCCGAGGGCGAGATCCTCGTCGTCAAGTCGCTCGCCGGGGACTCCGGCGCCACCCTGGGCGCCCCCTCCGGCGGTGGGCTCACGTACACGCTGCGGGCCAGCTCGTCGACGGCGGGCTGGTCGACGGGCCGCATCGACACGGCCGTGGTGGGCGCGTCGCCGTCGGCTATGACCGTGTCTGTGTCGGTCACGAACGGCACGAACCGGTCCCCGTCCCTGTACGTGGAGCGGTGGGCCGGGGTCGCCCTCGCTGACCCGGTCGCGACGAATGCGGTGAAGACGGGCACCACCGCGCAGACGATGAACCCGGTCCTGACGTCGACGGTCGCCGGGTCGGTCATCACGTGGTGTGTGGGTGACTGGCAGGTCGTGTCCGGGGGGACGCCCGCCTACTGGTCCGCGGGCGCGGTGCAGATCCATGAGCAGCGGAACTCGGCCACGAACTACTGGTCGGTGTGGCAGCCCGACGACGAGGTCGGGGGTCAGGTCCTCGGCATGTCTGCGCCCACCGGGCAGAAGTGGACACTGCTGGGGATCGAGCTGGTCCCGGCGGCGGCGGCGGAGCCGCGCCGGAACGCGTCGACGTGCCCGTACGCGGCCGGGGTCGGGCCCGGCTGGGGCGGGAACCTCACGAGCGGTACCACGATCACCGCGGTCGACGTTCCGGCGTTCCTGCGGGGGCGGGCGATGCGCGGCACCCGCACCACCACCGGCGGCTGTTCCGTCATCACGCCGTACGTCTCTGTCGTTCCGGGGGAGGTGTGGTCGCGGACGGTGGAGGTTGCCGGCGCAGCCGGGATCGCGGCGACCGTCTGGTTCAACTTCCGCAAGGCCTCGGGCGGGTTCCTGTCCCCGAACCCGTCGCAGTCGGTGACGTTGTCCCCGACCCCGCAGACGGTCACCTTCGAAGGGGTCACGGCCCCCGCACTCGCGACGACACTCGACGTCTCCGTCGAGGCCACCATCAGCTCCCTGCAGCGCATCGAGATGTCCACCGACGACCCCGAAGAGGCAGCGTTGATC
>JAKDNL010000338.1 GCA_030451825.1 Pseudonocardia sp.
GGCAGGGGCGGGAGCCGGCCCCGTCAGCGCCGGAACCCCACCTGCAGCGTCGGCCGGGCCGTCGACTCGAAGAAGTCGTTGCCCTTGTCGTCCACGACCACGAACGCGGGGAAGTCCTCCACCTCGATCTTCCAGACGGCCTCCATGCCCAGCTCCGGGTACTCCAGGACCTCGACCTTGCGGATGCAGTCCTGGGCCAGACGCGCGGCCGGGCCACCGATCGAACCCAGGTAGAACCCGCCGTTCGCGGCGCACGAGTCGACGACCTGCTTCGAGCGGTTGCCCTTGGCCAGCATCACCAGCGAGCCACCGGCCTGCTGGAACTGCTGGACGTAGGAGTCCATCCGGCCGGCGGTCGTCGGGCCGAACGAGCCCGACGCGTAGCCCTCGGGCGTCTTGGCCGGGCCGGCGTAGTAGACCGCGTGGTCGCGCAGGTACTGCGGCATCGGCTCGCCCGCATCGAGCCGCTCGGCGATCTTCGCGTGCGCGATGTCGCGGGCCACAACCAGCGGTCCGGTCAACGACAGCCGGGTCTTCACCGGCAGCGTCGAGAGCTGGGCGCGGATCTCGTCCATCGGGCGGTTCAGGTCGACCCGCACCACGTCGCCGGAGAGGTCCTCGGACCCGGTGTCCGGGAGGTACCGGGCCGGGTCGCGCTCGAGCTGCTCCAGGTACACCCCGGACGGCGTGATCTTCGCCTTGGCCTGCCGGTCGGCCGAGCAGGACACCGCGATCCCGACCGGCAGCGAGGCGCCGTGCCGGGGCAGCCGGATCACGCGCACATCGTGACAGAAGTACTTGCCGCCGAACTGCGCGCCGATGCCGAAGTTGCGGGTCAGCTCCAGGACCTGCTGTTCCAGGTCGGTGTCGCGGATCGCGTGCCCCAGCGGCGAGCCTTCGGTGGGCAGCCCGTCGAGGTAGCGGGCCGAGGCGAGCTTGGCGACCTTGAGGTTGTACTCGGCCGACATGCCCCCGACGACGACGGCCAGGTGGTACGGCGGGCAGGCCGCGGTGCCCAGCGACCGCAGCTTCTCGTCCAGGAACGCGGCCAGGCGCTTGGGGTTCAGCAACGCCTTCGTCTCCTGGTAGAGGAACGTCTTGTTGGCCGAGCCGCCGCCCTTGGCCATCACCAGGAACTCGTAATACGGGTCGCGGCCGGGCTTGGCGTACAGCTCGACCTGCGCAGGCAGGTTGGTCCCGGTGTTGCGCTCCTCCCAGAACGTCATCGGCGCCATCTGCGAGTAGCGCAGGTTCAGCTCCTGGTAGGCATCGAAGATCCCGCGGGAGACCGACGCCTCGTCGTCGCCGCCGGTCAGCACGGTCTCGGTCTTCTTCCCGACGACGACCGCGGTGCCGGTGTCCTGGCACATCGGCAGCACGCCGCCGGCCGAGACGCAGGCGTTGCGGAGCAGGTCGGTCGCGACGAACCGGTCGTTGCCGGAGGCCTCCGGGTCGTCGACGATGGAGCGCAGCTGGGCCAGATGCGAGGGCCGCAGCAGGTGCTGGATGTCGGTCACGGCGGCACGGACGAGGCCGGTCACGGTCGCGGGCGGGACCTCGAGGAAGGTCCGGCCTCCGGCGGAGAAGGTCTCCCCGGCCGGAAGGTCGAGCTCGCGGTACTCGGTCTCGTCGGCCCCGAGCGGGAGCACGTCGGTGTGGTGGAACTCGGGGTGGCGGAACTCGGGGTGGTGGAACTCGGGCATGGGCCGGGACGCTACCCGGCGCACCTGCCCGGCGATGCGGGGAGAGACGCACACGACGCATCGCCGCGACCGCTAAACGAAGGGTCCTCCGTTTCCGCGGGACACCGTCGGGGCCGCGCAGTAACGTCAATCCCATGCCTGGCTCCATCCTGGGAACATCCGTCCGCCGTGTCGAGGACCAAGACCTCATCACCGGCGCCACCACCTACGTCGGCAACCTGCGGATGGACGGCCTCGCGCACGTCGCGTTCGTCCGCTCGCCCCTCGCGCACGCCGTGATCACCGGCATCGAGACGGCCGAGGCCGCCGCCGCGCCGGGGGTGCTGGCCGTCTACACCGCGGCCGACCTCGGCCTGCCGGCCCACCACGGCCTGATGATGCTCAACCCGGACATGCCGCGCCCGCCGCTGGCCACCGACCGCGTGCGGTTCGTCGGCGAGGCGGTCGCGATCGTCGTCGCGGAGTCGAAGGCCGCCGCCGTCGACGCCACCGAGCTCGTCGAGGTCGACTACGACCCGCTGCCCGCCGTCACCGACCCGGAGGCCGCCCTGGCCGAGGGTGCCGAGCTGCAGTTCCCGGACACCGGAAGCAACCTCGCTGCGGGCCTGCGCTCCCCGGAGCCCGATCCCACCCTGGGCGCCGAGGTGGTCGTCCGCGCGCGGATGGTGAACCAGCGGGTCGCCGCGATGCCGCTGGAGGGCAACGCGATCGTCGTGGAGGTGGGCGGGAAGTACGGCGCAGACGACGAGTACGAGGTCGTCGTGCACGTGTCCACCCAGATGCCGCACGGTTTCCGCAGCCAGATGTGCGGCGTGTTCGGTCTCGACGAGGAGCGGGTCCGGGTGATCGCCCCGCACGTCGGCGGCGGCTTCGGCGCCAAGGCCGGGATGCTCGCCGAGCACACCGCGACGATCGGCGCCGCGCGGGCGCTGGGCCGCCCGCTGGCCTGGGTGGAGACCCGGACCGAGAACCTGGTCTCGATGCCGCACGGCCGCGGCCAGGTCGCCTACTACGAGCTGGCGCTGACCCGCGAGGGGAAGATGACCGGCCTGCGGGCGCGGGTCGTCGGCGACTCCGGGGCCTACGCCGGGTTCGGCGGCGCGCTGCCGCTGCACATGACCTACCTGATGGCGCCGGGCGTCTACGACATCCCGAACATCCGCTACGACGCCGCGTCGGCGCTGACCAACACCACGCCGATGGGCGCGTTCCGCGGCGCCGGCCGCCCGGAGGCCGCCGCGCACCTCGAGCGTCTGGTGGACATCGCCGCCGCCGAGCTGGACATGGACCCGGCGCAGCTGCGCCGCAAGAACTTCCTGGACCCGTCGGCGTTCCCGCTGACCACCCCGGTCGGTGCGGCCTACGACGTCGGCGACTACGACCTGCCGCTGCGTGAGGCGCTGCGGGTGGCCGGCTACGAGGAGCTGCGCGAGGAGCAGGCCCGCCGGCGCAAGGACGACGACCCGGTCCAGCTCGGCATCGGTATCTGCGCCTACGTCGAGGTCACCGCCGGTGGCGGCGGCAGCGAGTACGGCTCGGTGACGGTCGACGCGGACGGCTCGGCGACCGTCTCGGCCGGCACCTCGTCGCACGGGCAGGGGCACGCGACGTCGTTCGCGATGCTCGTCTCGGACCGGCTCGGGATCCCGATGGACAAGATCACCTACTTGCAGTCCGACACGAAGGCGGTCCCGCGCGGCGGCGGCACCGGCGGGTCGCGCTCGCTGCAGATGGGCGGCACCGCGGTCGCCGAGGCGGCGCAGGACCTGCTGGAGCAGGCCCGCAAGCGCGCGGCGACGATCCTGGAGGCCGCGGCCGCGGACATCGAGCTGACCGACTCCGGCGAGTTCGGCGTCACCGGCGTTCCGACGTCGGCCACGGTCACCTGGGCGCAGCTCTCCGAGCACGCCGCCGCGGCGGGGGAGACCCTGGCCGCCGCTCTCGACTCGCAGCAGGCCGGGGCCACGTTCCCGTTCGGCGCGCACGTCTCGGTCGTCGAGGTCGACACCGAGACCGGGCGGGTCACCCCGCTCCGGCACATCGCGGTCGACGACTGCGGCCGGATCGTGAACCCGCTGCTCGTCGAGGGCCAGCAGCACGGCGGTCTCGCCCAGGGCATCGCGCAGGCGCTGTTCGAGGAGGTCCTGTTCGACGAGGAGGGCCAGCCGACGACCGCGAGCCTGGCCGACTACCGGATGCCGACCGCGGCCGACCTGTTCTCGTTCGAGGCCTCGACCACCCAGACCCCGACGCACATGAACTCGCTCGGGGCCAAGGGCATCGGCGAGTCCGCGACGATCGGGTCCACCCCGGCCGTGCAGAACGCCGTGGTCGACGCGCTGTCCGCGCTCGGGGTCCGGCACGTCGACCTTCCGTGCAGCCCGCAGCGGGTGTGGCGTGCGGTGCAGGCGGCGCGGTCCGGGTCGCCGGAGGAGCTCTGGCGTGAACCGCCGGACGTGTTCGACGACCTGCCGGTGCGCGGCGGGGGAGCGGCCGACGCGGACGGGGTGGGTGCGATCTGAACGCGACGGTGTGTCGCGGCGACCCGCTCGGAGATCCGTGCCCCCCGGGGCTGTTTTCGTCGGCGCGGTGGCGCAGACTCATCGCGTGAGCACGGAGTACACGCGATGAAGCTGGCCACGATCCGCACCGCCACCGGGAACCGGGCCGTGCGGGTGGACGACGACACGGCGGTCGAGACCGGCGACGCGGATGTCCGCGCACTGCTCGAGCGCCCGGACTGGGTCGCGCACGCGGCCGCGGCGGCCGGGCCGGTGCACGCCGTGGGCGGCCTGGACCACGCCCCGCTCGTCCCGTCCCCCGAGAAGATCATCTGTGTCGGGCTGAACTACCGCGACCACGTGCTGGAGATGGGCAACGAGCTGCCCGCCTACCCGACCGTGTTCGCCAAGTTCGCGCCCGCGCTGGTCGGCGCCTACGACGACATCGAGCTGCCCGCGGCCTCGGACAAGGTCGACTACGAGGCCGAGCTCGCGATCGTGATCGGCCGCCCGGTCCGGCACGCCGACGCGAAGTCCGCCCGCGCCGCGATCGCCGGGTACACGGTGCTCAACGACGTGAGCATGCGCGACTTCCAGAACCGCACCAAGCAGTTCCTGCAGGGCAAGACGTTCGAGCACTCCACCCCGCTGGGCCCGGTCCTGGTCACCCCGGACGAGCTTCCCGAGGGCGGCTGGGCGATCTCGAGCGTGCTCGACGGCGAGGTGATGCAGGACTCCAGCACCGACCAGCTCGTGTTCGGCGCCGTCGAGCTGATCACCTACCTGTCCGCGATCATCACCCTGAATCCGGGCGACGTGATCGCGACCGGGACGCCGGGCGGCGTCGGGCACGCGCGCACGCCCCCGCGCTACCTGACCGACGGGGTCGAGCTCGTCACGACGGTGGCCGGAGTCGGCGAGTGCCGCAACACCTGCCGGAAAGCACCGTGACCCCGCTCCCCGTGACACCGCCCGACATCGACGACTCGCTGGACTGGGCCGGCGACGGCGCAGCGCACCTGCGCGGGCTGATGACGCGGATGGGCGAGGAGGCGTTCGGCGCCCCGTCCCTGCTGCCGGGCTGGACCCGGGCGCACGTGCTGACCCACATCGCCCGCAACGCCGACGCGATGATCAACCTGTTGCGGTGGGCGAAGACCGGTACCGAGACACCCGCCTACGCGAGCCGGGAACAGCGCGACGCCGACATCGAGGAAGGATCGCACCGCACCCCGGACGAGATCCGAGCCGACGTCATCGCGTCCTCGGACCGGCTGGCCGACGCGGTGCGGGTGATGCCGAAGGGCCGGTGGTCGGCCCCGGTGCGCAACCCGCAGGGCACCGAGCTACCGGCCTACGGGGTGATCTGGGGCCGCGCCCGCGAGGTCTGGATCCACGCCGTCGACCTCGACGTGGGTGCCTCGTTCTCCGACCTGCCGGTGCCGATGCTCGCCGTGCTGATCGACGACGTCGGCGCCCGGCTGAGCACGCTGCCGGGCTGCCCGGAGATGGTGCTCTCCGACTCCGACAGCGAACGCACGGTGCGTGTCGGCCCCGGGCCGGACGGCCCGGACGGGCCCCCGCGCGACCTCGGCACGGTCCGCGGCCCCGGTCACGAGCTCGCGGCCTGGCTGCTCGGCCGCTCGAAGGGCAAGGCACTGCGCACCTCGGACGGCGTCCGCCCGGGTCCGTTGCCGAGCTGGCTGTAGCCCGGTCCGGCACCACACCTAGCGGCCGGGATCGTCCCCGGCATCGGGTTCGTGGCCGTCGTGGCCGGATTCCAGGACGTCGATCCGCTCCTGCATCTCGTCCAGGCGGGCCTGCAGCAGCGCGACCTCGGCGGAGAGGACCGCCACCGCCCCGGCCTCCGACGAGGTCGGGACACCGGCCGGGGGCAGCGCCCCGCTCCCCGATCTCCACGCCGGAGGGGCAACGGTCGCCAGCGCCCGGAGCGGGGCCACCGGACCGGCCGGGATCTCGTCCGCGCCGAGTTCGACGTCGCCGGCGAGGCGGGCGAACTCGGACGGGTCCAGCACCGGCCGGTCGCCGGCGCACGCCACGCACACCGGCTCCAGACGCCGCCAGCCCGTCGACCCGGATCCGGTGTCGGCCAGCGCGCTCACCGCACGCCCGCACAGGCACCGGCGCAGCCGTACCGTCCGGACACGCTGACGGGAGTAGCGCAGTCCGAGCTCGTAGCGGCGGTAGCGCCCGGAGACCACCACCTCCAGCAGCACGGCGCCCTGGTGCTCCGGCGCGCAGGCCAGTTCGCGGGCGGCGGCGGGGTCGCTGAAGCAGTAGAAGCCGCAGTCGCACCAGCGCGACGGGCACTCGTGCCGGCAGCCGTGGGCGCAGAGCGCGTCGTCGACCCAGCGGTAGACGTGTGCCCGCCCGAGCGTCACCCCGCTGAAGCCGGCCGTGCCGCCGTCCACCGAGAGCATCGGATAGGCGAGCTTCCAGCCGGTCAGCGGGCCCGTGGGCTGCTCCCGGGGTGTGCGGGCGAACAGCGGTCGCACCGGAATCAGTCCTCGGTGCCCGATCCCGTGCGAGCGTGCTCGGTGCGGAACGGCTCGGGCAGTGCCGTGTCGAACACGTCCTGCGCGGCCGCGACCGGTGTGGGCGGCGGTGCGGGCCGGTCGGTGCAGGCCTGGTCGGCCTCGTGGTCCACGGCGAATCCTTCGGCGAGCTTGCGACCCAGTCTCATGACGTCTCCCGTGCCAGCCTGACGTGTGCTGAACCACCAAGGCTGACCCCCGGCGCCGACCTTGTCCAGAGCGGAACGGGTGGTGTCGCGGCGGCGACCGGTAAGGCTAGGCTCACTCAGCGTGCACTCCACGGGTACGGGGAGTGGCGGACGATGGGGGTGGGCATGCGCGGGGCCGCGCGCTACGGGATCGAGCACGAGGTCGCGCTGCTGCGCGACGACGGCACGCTCGCCGACTTCACCTCGCTGCGTTTCGAGGAGATCCAGGCGATCGTCGCCGAGCTGCCCGAGGATCCCGACGACGAACGTGACCTGCGGATCGGCGACGCCGGCATCCGACGCAAGCGCTGGTATGCCGAGGGCTTCGAGCGCTTCGACGACGACGGACGGCTGGTCCGGTTCGACCCCAAGGGCATCGAGATCCGCACCCGGATCCACGACGGTGTGGACGCGGTGACCGGGGCGCTGGAGCGGGACCTCGCGCTGCTCACCGACGTCGCCGGGCGGCACGGTCTGCACCCGGTGGCGATCGGCTTCAACCCGCTGCGCTCGGTGTATCCGGTCGTCCCGCCGCCGAACGCGTTCGAGCTCGCCGCGGCGGCCGAGTCGCCCGAGGAACGCACCGCGCACCTGCACATGACGACCTACGGCCCGGACCTGAACCTCTCGTTCCCGGACTCGCCGTCCGACCCGGCGACGCTGGCCGACGCCGGCGCGAAGCTGACCCACCT
>JAKDNL010000339.1 GCA_030451825.1 Pseudonocardia sp.
AGACCCGCATGGCCGCACCCGTCGTTCCCGCCGGCCGATCCGGATCCGTCCGGCCCCGCGGTGCCGGACGGATCCGACCCGACCGGCACCCGACGGCGTCGTCCGCTGCTCCTGGCCGGCGCGGTCGCGCTGGTCGCGCTGCTGGCCGTCGGAGCCGTCGCCGTGTTCGGGACCGACACGTCCGGTCCGGAGGAGTCCGCTGCGCCGGTGTCGCCGCGCGCGGTCTCCGGGGACCCGCGCCGGGCCGACCCGTGCCCGTTGCTCGACCAGGGTGTGCTGGCGGGCTTCGGGGCGGCGACGCCGGCCGTCGCGTCCACGCTCTCGGGTTGCCGCACCGACGTCGTCCCGCCGGGCGGGCAGGTCGTCCGGGTGTCGGCGTACTTCACCGGCCGGGCCGACGTGGCGGGCGCCCCACGGCAGGTCGGGGACCTGACCGAGGTGCGCGGCGCCGAGACCGCCGACCCCGGCGGCCGCGGGCTGAACTGCTCGCACACCATCGGGCTGCCGGACGGCAACGTGGTCCGGTTCGACGTCGAGTCCTTCGAGCCGGCCGTCGCGCCCTGCACCGTCGCCGACCGGATCCTGGACGCGGCGACCGCCCGGTTGCAGCGCGACGGCGTGACCTACGACCCGGCCCGCAACCCCGCGAGCGGGCTGGCCGGTGCCGACGCGTGTCAGGCGCTCGACGACGCGGGCCTGGCGCGCGCCGGGATCGACACCCGGGCCTTCCCCGGTTTCGCGAACTGGTCCTGTTCGTGGGGGACCGCGCAGACCTACGCCACGGTCGCGTTCGGTGCGGCGGCCACGGACCGGGGCGTCGTCGGGACGCCGGTGGCCCCGATCGCGGGTCGCGACGCGTTCTCCCGGCCCGAGGGCGGCGGCTGCGCCGTCACCGTGCTGCGCGGGCCCGCCGCCGAGGGCCGCGTCGAGCTCGTCACCACCACGGTCCATCTCCCCGGTGCCCCGAGCGAGGCGCCGTGCGCTGCCGCGACCGACCTCGCCTCGACCGCGCAGAGCCGGCTTCCGGCGAACTGACCGGGCAACGGGCGGGAGGCGGGCCCGACCGACGGGGCCGATACCCCTCCGTGACGATGAACCGCTCGACCGTTCACCGTTCGTCCCTTCTGCGCCGAACGGAAGGCGCGCGACCGCGTTGCGCCCTGCGTCCGGCGTGACTTCCGGGTACATTTTCGCCACCTTCGATGAAGAGGTGCCACAATGATCATCCTCGGTGTCATCCTGCTACTCCTGGGAATCTTCCTGGGTATATCCGTCCTCACCACGATCGGAACCATCCTTCTCGTGATCGGAGTCGTGCTGTTCATCCTCGGCGCCATCGGCAAGCCGGTCGGTGGACGAAAAGTATGGTTCTGACCAGCCTGGCCCCGGGTCGGCAGATCGTCGCCGGCTGAACGAGCCACCTGACTCCGCTCCGCCGGCGGACCTCTCCGGGCGTCGCTTCCGCAACCCCCGGAGGGGTCGTTCGTGCATTTCCGGACACCCTCGAACATTGTTGACCCATCGCAACGGCCCTCGACATTCGACGCGCTGTCGGAGGTCGTGCAGGAATGTGTGGAATCAACGAATTTCCGGCGACGTCACCCCGAGTAGTGCCCGGGCCTCCGCGGGGGTCGCCGGCACCCGTCCGAGCTGGTCCAGCAGGCGTAGCGCCCCGTCGAGCAGCTGGGCGTTCGAGCGGGTCGCGGATCCGGCGTAGTCCTCCAACCCGACCCGGACGTGCCCGCCGAGCCGGATCGCCAGCTCGGCCAGCCCGCTGCCCACGACGTCGCCGCCGAGCACCGCCACCGACCAGGGCAGCCCGGACGGCTCGAGCAGCTCCAGGTAGGCCTCCAGGGCGGTGCGTGTCGGCGGCAGCCCGAACTGCAGGTCCTGGGCGAAGTACAGCTTGACGATCGCTCCCGGCGGTACCCGCCCGTGCCGGTGCAGCGTCAGGGCGGTGCGCAGGAAGCCCGGCTCGAAGATCGAGATGCTGGGCCCGGCACCGAGTTCGGCGCTGCGGGCGAACATGTACTCGGTGTCGTCGATGCTGTTCTGGTACGGGCCGGCGGCCGCCGCCGCGGGAGTGCGGCCGTCGGCGGTGAGGCCGACGTTCACCGACCCCGGGTCGACCAGGCTCAGCCCACCGAGTCCGCGCCGCGCCAGCTCCTCGACGTGCGCCCACCGCCGTTGCACCGGGATCCCGCGGGCCCCGGCGGCCATCGTCGGGTAGAGCAACGCGTCCGGGAACCGTTCCAGTACCGGGGCCCAGGCCTGCAGGTACGGCTCGACCGCGTGCACCCCGTCCTCGGTGAACATCGGCTCGTCGTTGTGGTTGTGCACGATCGCCGCGCCCGCCTCGAGACCGGCGCACGCGACGTCGGCGATCTCGGCGGGGGAGCGGGGGACGTGCGGGTTGCGCTCGCGCGGGGTGGCGCCGTTGAGCGCCAGCTCCAGGATCACCGGTGAGTCCATGCTCGTCAGCATCGCCCGGTGGTCGGAGGTCGCACCACCGGCGTCCGGGTCTGCTCAGCGCGGTCTGACACCATCCCCGGGCATGACGACGACCGAGCGCGCCATGCCTCCGCTCCACGCGGACGAGCGCACGACACTGGAAGGCTGGCTCGAGTTCTACCGGGCCACGCTCGTCATGAAGTGCGACGGGCTCGCCGACGAACAACTGCGGACCGCCTCGGTGCCGCCGTCACCACTGACGCTGCTCGGGCTCGTGCAGCACATGGCCGAGGTCGAGCGGAACTGGTTCCGCCGTGTCCTGTCGGGCGAACCGGTCGCGCCCATCCATGACCCGGACGCCGACCCCAACGGCCACGCCGGCGGGTTCGACCTCGCCGATGACGTCGACCTCGACACGGCCCGTTCGACATGGGAGGACGAGGTTGCCCACGCCCGGGCCAACTGCGCCACCCGCACCCTCGACGAGACCAGTCCCTTCATGGGCGGCGACGTCACGCTCAGGTGGATCTACACTCACATGATCGCCGAGTATGCCCGCCACGCCGGGCATGCCGACCTCATCCGCGAGCGCATCGACGGCGTGACCGGCGTCTGACCCGACGTTGCGTCCAGGGCATTCTGGGCTCACGTGAGGCCGCCGTCGGCGCGCAGGTTCCGGCCGGTGATCCATCGGCAGGACGACGCCCATGCCGGCAACGGTCAGCTCCGAACTACGCCTGCACCATCGCCGGCAGGAGTATGACGTTCGGATTTCCTGCCGTCAGACCTTGCGTGCTCGGATTGTACGTGCTCGGATTAGTTTCGGAGGTAATCGCCATGGATCAGAACCTGTTCAACGAGATCTGTCTGCAGCAGCTGCGGCTGTCCGGGGTGCACGAGGGCGAGACGGTCGTCGTGCTGACCCGGGGTGCGGATCGGGCCGAGTACGCGGATGCGTTCCTGTGGGCGGCGCAGCAGCTGGGTGCGGGTGCCTATCACCTGCGTCTGCCGCCGCCGGCGAGTGCGGGCGGTGCGTGGGCGGTGGGTGATTCCGGGCTGGGGTCGTTGCCGCTGGCGGTGGATGCGCTCAAGGCCGTCGACATGGTGGTGGACTGCACGTTCCTGCTGTTCAGCCCGGAGCAGTTCGCGATCCAGGCCGCCGGGACCCGGATCCTGACCGCGGTGGAGCCGCCGGAGCTGCTGGCCCGGCTGATGCCGACCACGGAGTTGCGGGAACGGGTGGAGATCGGCGCGGAGCTGCTGGCGAAGGCGGGCACGATGCGGATCACCAGCCCGGGCGGCACGGATGTGACCTACCAGCTCGGCGTCTATCCGACGTTGTCCGAGTACGGCTACACCGATCAGCCGGGCCGCTGGGATCATTGGCCGGCGGCGTTCGTGTTCACCGGTGGCGCCGACGACGGGGTGGACGGGCAGATCGTGCTCTCGCCCGGTGACGTGTTGTTGCCGTTCAACACCTACGTGCAGGCCCCGGTGACGTTGACGATCGAGCAGGGCTTCGTGCGCGATATCCGGGGCGGTCTGGATGCGGAGCTGCTCAGCTCCTACATCCGGAGCTTCGACGACCCGCGCGGGTACGGGATGTCGCATGTCGGGTGGGGCCTTGACGAGCGGGCGCACTGGCACGGCCTGACCCAGTTCGGCGGCGGGATGGGGATGGAGTTGCGCAGTTTCTACGGCAACGTGATGTTCTCGATCGGCCCGAACAACGAGCTGGGTGGCCCGAACGACACGGCGTGTCACTTCGACATCCCGATGCGCGGCAACTCGCTCTACCTCGACGACGAGCTGATCGTCGACGCCGGGGAGCTGACGGTGCCGGAGATGCGGCCGGTGACTCGCCGATGAGCCGTGATGTGGGCCGTGACCATCACGTCGGGATGATCGTCCCGTCGTCGAACCTGACGATGGAGACCGAGCTGCCGCGGATGCTGCGCGCACGCGAGGACGTCGAACCGGCCGACCGGTTCGTGTTCCACGCGGCGCGGGCGCGGATGCAGCATGTGACCCCGGAGCAGCTGCGGGCGATGAACGCCCAGGCCGAGCGGGCGGCGGCGGAGTTGGCCGATGCCCGCCCGGACGTGGTGGCGACGGCGTGCCTGGTCGCGATCATGGCCCAGGGGCCGGGTTATCACTCCACGGCCGAGGACGCGATCACCGCGGCGCTGCGGGCGGAGGGGTCGGCCGCGCCGGTGGTGTCCAGCGCCGGTGCGTTGCTGGACGGGATCTCGGCGCTGGGTGCGCGGCGGGTCGCGATCATCACGCCGTACATGAAGCCGTTGACCGACGCCGTGGTGGCCTACCTGACCGACGCCGGCATCGAGGTGGTGGACGCCTTGTCGTTGGAGGTGCCGGACAACCTTGCCGTGGCCCGCCTGGATCCGGCGGATCTGCTCGAGCACCGGCGGAAGCTGGATCTGTCCCGGGCGGATGCGTTGGCGCTATCGGCGTGTGTGCAGATGCCGTCGTTGCCGGCGATCGGGCCGGTGCAGGACGAGGTGGGTATCCCGGTGCTCTCCGCGGCCACGGCGACCACGTTCCGGATCCTGCAGGAACTCGGCCTGCCGCCGGTCGTGCCCGGGGCGGGACACCTGCTGTCCGGGGCCCTCTGACCGTCGCCGCAAGGGGGCTCCTCCGGGACGTCCCGGAGGGATCCCTCGCTCACCATGGGGTCTCGGCGGCGCACCGACAGGGATCGTCGTGCCTCTCCCACCATGGGGTGTGAACGGCATCCCGCGGCTCGGCAGGCGGCAGCCGACATCCAGATCCGGCAGCGCGCCCGCTGCGCCGGTCGGGTCGGTGATCACCTTGGACGCGGCCCGCTACATTGATCGGCGGTCGGTCCCCCTAGCGGCCCCGGGCGGCCACCCACGGGGCCCCAACCCCCATCGCCCCGCCCGGGGGGGGGGCGTTTTATTTTCGGGGGGTGGGGGCGGGTTGGGGGCGGGGTGGGGCACGGTGGGGCCCGTTTCCGCCGATCGCCGAGCCGGGGGCGGGTGTCCCGGCCCGCATCCTGGCTCACCATGGGGTCCCGAACGGCACCCGCGCGGCGGCTGGCCGGCGCGGAGGCTCCGGGCGGGGATTGACACGACACGCACCCCGCGTGACGCTGCGCTGAGCCACGACGAGGTGGCGGTGCGAGACAGGGACGGAGCTGTCCATGGAGGTGTCCTGCGCTTTCCCGACGGCCCTCGACTCGGCGGACAACATCGCCGTGGCCGAGGACATCGGGTACGACCGGGCCTGGGTCTACGACACGCCGCAGCAGAGCCCGGACGTGTGGATGACCCTGGCCCTGGCCGCGGAGAGGACCGAGCGGATCGGGCTGGGTCCGGGGGTGCTGGTCCCGAGCCTGCGCCACCCCATGGTCAACGCGGCCGCGACGGCCACGCTCACCGCGCTCGCGCCCGGCCGGGTCGTGGTCGCGTTCGGCACGGGGTTCACCGGGCGGCGCGCGATGGGCTACCGCGCGATCACCTGGGCCTACATGGAGTCCTACATCCGCACCTACCAGGCACTGCTGCGCGGCGAGACCGTCGAGTGGGAGGGCGCGCAGATGCAGATGCTGCACCCCGACGGGCACGCGCCCGCGCGGCCGGTCGAGGTCCCGGTCCTGATCGGTGCACTCGGCCCGAAGGGGAACAAGGTCGCCGGAGCGCTGGGCGACGGGCTCTACGCGACGCTGCAGATCCCCGAGTTCATCCGGGAGCACCCGTGGGCGGCCTACCTCGCCTGGGGCACCGTGCTCGACGAGGGGGAGGAGCCCGACTCCGAGCACGCCCGGACCGCGGGCGGACCGGGATGGGCCCTGGCCTATCACGGCGCCTACGAGTTCGGCGGCCCGGACGCCGTGCGTGGGCTGCCCGGCGGCGCCGAGTGGATGGACGTCGTCGAGCAGGCGCCTCCGGTCCAGCGGCACCTGGCGGTGCACTCCGGGCACTGCGTCGAGCTCAACGACGCCGACCGGGCGGCATGGGACGCCGGCGGCCGGGCGATGCTGCGGGACGTGACGCTCAGCGGGACCCGCGACGAGGTCCGTGGACGACTGGACGACCTGGCCGCCCGTGGCGTCACCGAGATCGTCTACCAGCCGTGTGGCCCCGATCCCCGTTCCGAGCTCGAGCGGTTCTTCGAGGCGGCACACGGCTAGTTGCCGAAGCCCGGGTGCATCGTTGCCCAGGACGGGACCCAGGCCGTCTCGGGGCGCGGTGTCAGGCTTCCGAGATGGTTGATGATCGCGCGGAGTCCTGGGTGTGGATTCATCCTGGGAAAGATGAGCGAGAGCGGGTACACGATCGCCGGATTCGCGATCGGGATGCGGCGTAAATCGTAGGTCGGCGGCCAGGTATACCGGTCACGCGCGCCGACGAGGGTGGCCAGATCGGCCGATTCCGCGAGGGCGTCGAGGAGCATCTCGTTACCGAAGTTCGGGCCTGCCGCGTCGATGCGGAGGTCGAAGTCGATGGCGAGCTGATCGTAGAACTCCGCCCATTCGCTTCGTGGTGCGATACCCGGCATCCAGATCCGATGCCTGCGCAACTGCGGTGGCGTCACCGTTCGCGCGGAGGCGAGCGGATGTCTCGGGCCGACGAGCAGTTCCAGCGGCGAGTCGAACGCGTGGATCATCTGTACGTCGCGCGGCACCGTGGCCGGGTCGGTGACCGTACGGAACGAGGCGTCGATATCGCCCGCTCGGACGGCGGCGACCGCCACGCGCGGGTCGTCGACCCTGAGGATCACCACGTCGAGGTCGGTCTCGGGGTGCGATCGCCAGTAGTCGTGCAGGACGACGGCCTGCGCGCTTCGTAGGCCGAGGACGTCGATCCGAAGGGCCCGCGCGCCCGGCCTGATCGCGGTGACGGCTCGCTCGAGACCCGTGACGACGCTGCGTGCGTGTGGGAGGAAGGCCTGGCCGTCGAGCGTCAGTTCGACCCCTCTGGCGGTGCGTGTGAACAGCCGGACGTCCAGCTCGCGCTCCAGGTTGGCGATCCGCTTCGAGACCGCCTGCTGCGTCACCCCCAGCTCGTCGGCCGCGTGCTGCAACTGTCCGAGCTCGGCCGCGCGGACGAACGAGCGCAGCGCTTCGGTGTCCATCGTCCCATCCTATGAGGCTTATTCACGGGGTTCTTTACGAAAGTGAGTAGAAGATGAGTCCGACGAC
>JAKDNL010000916.1 GCA_030451825.1 Pseudonocardia sp.
GATCATGGGCTCGCACGGGGCGACGGTCGCCGCGGCGCGGGCCGGGCTCGGGGCGACGCTGGTCTCGCGGGACGGGGTCCGCCCGCTGCTCGCCGGCGGCGCGCTCGTCGAGCTCCCGGTGCCGGGCACGCCGCTCCCCCGCCCGTGGCACGTGGTGACCCACCCGGACGCGACGGCGAGTACCGAACTACTGATCCGGCACCTTCTCGCGGACGACACGCTGGGCTGGCGCGCCCCTCCCGGCTCCGGCTCCGGCTCCGGCTCCGGCCCGCCCGGCTCCGGCCCGGGCCCGGACGACGCGGGCGGGCGCCTCGACGATCGCGGGGCCGACCACGGGTGAGCGTGACGTGAGGGCTGCGTGGCCGACCGGAGACAGCCGTGGTGTCACGCTCACCCGCTCACCCCACTCGGGCCCGCTCACCCCACTCGGGCCCGCTCACCCACCGCCAGTATCCGGGCGGCGGTGCGCCCCTCGGGCCGCCTCGGGCCGCCTCGGGCCTCCTCGGGGGTGCTTTCCAGGAATTGTCTCGCCAGGTCTCTCGGTTCGCGAAACAAATCCTGAAAGGGCCCCCCGCGGCCGGGCAGCCAGCAGCCGGTGGCCGGACAGCCGGTGGCCGGACAGGACATGGCCTGTCCGGCAGGGCGCTGGGCCACCCGGACTACGCGGACTAGCCAGACAGGACCGGGACGTTCCGGCGGACCTCGCCGGCCAGGGCGGCCTGACCGTCGGCCACGGCGCCGGTGTCACCGCGCCACGCGCCGAGCGCGGGAGAGACGAGGGCCCGTCCGAAGGAGAACGTCGTCGGCCACGGGGTGTCGAGACGGCGGATCGCGGCCAGGTTCGCCGCGGCCGTCTCCGAGGACTGGCCGCCGGAGAGGAACGCGACCCCGGCCAGGTCCGTGGGCATCGTGGCGCGCAGCGTGTCGACCGTCGCGCGGGCGACCTCCTCCGGCGTGCACTGCCTGCCGGCGGATGCCCCCGCGGTGACCATGTTCGGTTTGAGCACCATCCCGGCCGGGTCCACACCGGCGTCGGCCAGCGTCCGGGCGAGCGTCGCGAGGGTCCGCCCGGTGGCGGCCGCCGTCTCGTGCACGGTGTGCGCACCCTCGGACAGGATCTCGGGCTCGACCACCGGGACCAGGCCGGCGTCCTGGCACACCCGCGCGTAGAGGGCCAGCGCGTGGGCGTTCGCGAGCAGCGCCCAGCTGCTGGGCCGGCCGTCGCCGATGCTCAGCACGGCCCGCCACTTCGCGAACCGGGCGCCGAGCCCGACGTACTCGGCGACCCGCCCGGCCAGCCCGTCGAGGCCCTCGGTGAGCGTCTCGCCGTCGGCCCCGGCCAGCGGTGTCGTCCCGGTGTCGACCTTGATACCGGCCATCATCCCCAGGTCTGCGAGCCCCCGCGGGAACGTCCGCCCGTCGGCGAGGCTCTGCCGCAGCGTCTCGTCGCAGAAGATCACGCCGCTGACGCCGTCGGCGAGGCGTTCGGTCGTGACCAGCAGCTCGCGGTAGGCGCGCCGGTTCTCCTGCGTCGGCTCCACCCCGGCGCCCTGCAGGCGCTTGGACATGGTCCCGACGCTCTCGTCGGCGGCGAGGATCCCGCGCCCGGCCCCGACCAGCGCTCGCGCGGTCTCGCGGAGCGGTGTGCTCGTCGTGGTGGTCATGGAGCCGACGCTAGGTCGTGCGGACCGGAGCGGTCGTCCCTCACGCGGTGGAGCCCGCGGGGGACGGCGC
>JAKDNL010000340.1 GCA_030451825.1 Pseudonocardia sp.
TGGGGTCGGGTGTCTGATGGGGGCGCTGCTGTTGACCCGGCCGGCGCTGGCGCTGACCCTGCGGCTGGCTCGCCGACCGCTGGCCCGCCTCGGCGGTCCCTCCGGTCAGCTGGCGTGGGCGAACCTGGTCCGCAACCCCCGCCGCATCGCCGCGTCCTCGACCGCGCTGCTGATCGGTGTGACGCTCGTGGCGACCGTGCTGGTCGCCGCCGCGACCACCCGCGCCACCCTGGCGTCGGAGATCGACACCCGCTACCCGGTGGATGCCGAGGTGCTGGCGCTGCGCGATCCGCTGCCCGACGGGCTCGACGACGTCCTGGCCGCCACCCCCGGGGTTGCCGATGTGGCGGTCGTGCCGGGCACCACCGTGCAGATCGGCGGGACGTCCCGGCCGGTCCTCGGGATCGACGAGGCCGCGCGCGACACCGCCCGTGGCGAGCTGGCCGAGCTCACGCCCGGACGGCTTCTGCTTCCTCCGGCGGTCGCCCGCAACGGTGGCATCACCGACGGCGAACTGATCACGCTGGGCAGCGGAGCCGCGGCTGTCGAGCTCCGCGCTCAACTCAGCAGCGCTGATCTCGGATCCCCGTTGATCTCCACCGCCGACCTCGCCCGCCTCGACCCGACGCCCGCCGCCTGGGCGATCTGGATACGCACCGCGCCCGGTGCCGACGCCGCCCGGGTGACCGAGCAGATCCGTGCCGCCGTGGCCGACGCCGATGCTGCGGCCGTCCTCAACGGGGCCGTGCGACTCCGTGAGGCCTATCAGAGCGCCCTGGACACCGCCGGGCTGGTTGCGCTCGGGCTGCTGGCCGTGTCGGTGGCTATCGCGATGGTCGGTATCACCAACACCCTGACGCTGTCCGTCCTGGAACGTGGCCGCGAGTCCGCGCTACTGCGCGCCCTGGGGCTGACCCGGCGACGACTGCGTGCCTGCCTCGCCTGGGAAGCCCTCGTCCTCGCCCTCACCGCCGCGATCGGCGGGATCGTGTTGGGCTCGGCGCTGGGCGTGGCCGGCAGCTACGCACTGCTGGAGTTCGGTCCGCGCACCGTGCCCGAGCTCCCGATCGCGCAGCTCGCCGGTGTTGCGGTGGTGGCCACCGCGCTCGCCGCGCTGGCCTCGACCCTGCCCGCCCATGTCGCGCTGCGCACCCCGCCGGCGCGCGCCTTGACCACCGAGTAGAGATGCAGGCCCGAACAGCGATGATGACGAAGCTGCTGAGTAGAGGGATGACGGCGACGGTCGTGCTGCTCCTCGTCGGACCGCTCACCGGGTGCGGACAGTTGGTCGGGTCCCGCCACGAACTCACCTTCGAGGTCACCGGGTCTGCCCCGGTCGCTCAAGAGCTGACCGTTGATCCCCCGGGTGAGCAGGACGGCAACGCGGAGAGGCGTACTCAGGTGCCGCTGCCGTGGTCGACCACGCGGACCACCGGATACGGGTTCGCCCGGTTGTCTGCGGTCGCTGAAGAGGGAGCGCTGACGTGCAGGATCCTCGACGGCGACCGTGTCATCTCGCAGGCCTCCAGTGACTCGGACGGCACTGTCACCTGCCACGCGAACGTGCAGGATGCGTGATCACGTGACTACCTAACGGGAAGGGCCGCATCGGCCGATCGGTCACATCCGCGGTGTCGAGGTCAGCCGGACGAAGGATGTCCGGTCCGCCACCGTTCGTAGGCTTGAGCCCGGGGGTTCGAGCTGGATACGGATGGGGGTCCTGTGGGCGTACAGCGACTGGACGGCGGTGGCTCGCAACATCGGGCGAACGATGACCGTGCGCTTCACAATGTGGTGTCCCTCGAAGCCGATCCGACCAGGGTGCGGGTCGACGTCGAGCATCCAGTCATGCGTGCGGGCTGGGAGTCGATCCTGCATCAGATGCCCGATGTCGCAGTCGTACAGCCCAGCGATACCAGCACACCCGGCTGGGACCTGAAGTTCGTCGATCTCGGCGACTCCGGGTTCACCGAGGTGATTGACCAGCCCGCCGCCGTCCCGGTGCTGGCCGCCGTCAGCGACGTCCGGTCCTCCGAGCTGCTGCCGCACATCCTCGACGGCAAGGTCCAGGGCGTGGTGAGTGCGGACGACTCGGCCGATGATCTCCGAACCGCGGTGTCGGCGACCGCGAGAGGACCTGTGCATGACACGGGAGTGGACGCTACGTCACCGACGCCAACGTGCGCATTCCCCTTGCTGGCGGGGGGCGAGCCGGATCAGCTTCGCCGACAGCCCTGCGCAGCGCGTACCGCAAGCGGATCGTTCAACGCGACGGGATACCAGAAGGGGGCAGCGCAGTCATGGCCGGGTGCGCGCGACCGAGCCCGGGCCGGAGCCGCGCTGGGGGGCTGTCATGATCGCGTGATGGCCGCAGCCGAGTTCCCTGTGCCGGACGGCTTCACCCGAGTCCAGCGCCGCAGTCCGTTCCTGGACCTGCTCGGGGAGCTGCACGTGCTCGACGACGACGGGCAACCGGTCTACGGCTTGCGGATTCGTCCCGAGCACGCCAACAACCGGGGTGCAGCCCACGGCGGGGTGCTGATGACCCTCGCGGACCTTGTCCTGGGGTACACGACGGCGTTCGCGAGCGACCCGCCGCTACCACTGACCACCGCCAGCATGAGCGTCGACTTCGTCGGCGCCGCCCAGGTAGGAGAATGGCTCGAGGGCCGAGCCGAGATCGTCCGCACCGGGCGGTCGCTCGCCTTCGCAACCTGCTACCTCACCGTCGGCGACCGTCGTGTCGTCCGGGCCAGCAGCGTCCTCGCTGTCGGCGCCACACCACTTTCAGGCCGGCCGCCGCGCTGACCCCCATCCTGTCGCAGATGTTGGTCCTGTCCGCACTCAGGGCAGCCGCTGGACGAAGGGTGTGATCAACCCGGGCGGGGGATCGTGAACAATCGCCTTGCGGGACGAGTCGTAGTCCAAGGGCGGCAGCGCCGGTGAACCATCGCACCGCCGACAGCGGTTGCGACCTCAGCCCGATGACGAGGGTCCGCGCCCACGGAGTACATCGAGAATCTGTTGCTGTCCGCTCTCGAGCCTGGCGAACCCGGCGTCGACCTTCGCTTCGAGGGCGTCGATCTTGCCGTCCACAACGCTGAGCAGGTCGTAGACGGCCTCGAACTCGTTGTCGTGCTGACGGAGCTTACGAGCAACGTCGGTCGGGTCGGGCGCGGTCATCCCTGGACAGTACTGGCTGGCTCCCAGGCGTCTGATCCGTAGGCGGATCCGTCATCGGGACCGAAGCGGTCCTGGGCGTGAGCGGCGTGCTCGTGCCGGTCGTCGTTCGGCTTGCGGGGTCCAGTTGAGGAGATCGAGGTGGCTGCTGTCGTACGCGGACACCAGCTGGTTGCATGCCGGAGACCGACTGCTAGGACCTGCGGCTGCCCTCGTCGAGCACGTCCTCGAACCGGATGCTCGGCCCGCCGCTGTCCACCTTCGCGATGCGCACCCAGATCCCGGACGAGCACCGAGTGGTGGCGTTCGAGCCAGCTCCGCAGCTCCGCCCGGTCGACGAAGGACAGGACGGGCAGCTCCGCGCGCCCGGCGGTGGCCGCGGGTCGTGCCGTCACCGCGCGCTCCGTGTGGCGAGCATCTCGAGGTAGTGCGGGTTGTGCATGACGCCGAGCACGTTGCCGAACGGGTCGACGACCGACGCGGTGACGAAACCCGACCCGGCGCCGCCCTGCTCGGTGATCGGCTGGTGTTCGGTGGCACCCATCGCGAGCAACGTCTCCACGGTGGCGCCGATGTCGTCGACGTGCCAGGCCACCGTGACCGCGCCGTCGGGGGTGTTGCCGACCTCGCCGGCGGGGAGATAGCGGCGGTCGGTAAAGCCGAGCTCGGTCTGGTCGTCACCGAGCCGGAACTCGAGGTAGCCCAGCCGCATGGCGGTGTCGCACTCGGCGCAGTGGTCGATGCCGAACGCTCGCGCTCGGCAGGTCTCGCATTCGTAGGCGCGGAAGTACGGCTCGATACCCAACAGATCGGCGTACCAGCGCGCGGCCGCGACCAGGTCGTCGGCGGAGAAGCCGACGGTGCACACGCCTCGAAGCATGATCGGTCCTTTCCTCGGAAGCTGATGCCACCATCGTCCGGGGCAAAGTTGTCAACGGCTGAGCACTTTGTTGGGCAGACTTCGGGGATGCGCGCGGACCGGCTGGTGGCCACCCTGTTGCTGATCCAGGCCCGCGGGCGGGTGACCGCGGCGCAGGTGGCCGCCGAGCTCGAGGTGTCGGTGGCCACTGCCCGCCGCGACCTGGAGGCCCTGTCGGCGGCGGGGGTGCCCGTCTACCCGCAACCCGGGCGCGGCGGCGGGTGGTCACTCGTCGGTGGCGCCCGCACCGACCTCACCGGCCTCACCGGTACTGAGGTCCGGGCGCTGTTCCTGCTCGCCGGCCCCGGCGCCACCGTTGCGCCCGAGGTGCGATCGGCGCTGCGCAAGCTCGTCGCGGCGCTGCCCGAGCCGTTCCGGGCCGACGCGGCGAGCGCGGCCGCCGCCACCGTCATCGACCCCGCGGGTTGGGGTCACCCCGGCCGCGCACGCCCCGTGCTCGTCGACACCCTCCAGGACGCCGTCGTCCGCCGGCGCAAGGTCGCGCTGGACTACCACAACCGCGCAGGTCGACGGACCCGGCGGGTCGTCGATCCGTGGGGGCTCGTTGACAAGGACGACGTCTGGTATCTCATCGCTGGCACCGCGACGGGACGGCGGACCTTCCGCGTCGACCGCATCGCCGAGGCCGGAGTCACCGACCGTGCCGCTGAACGGCCCGCGGACCTCGACCTCTCCCGCGAGTGGGCCGGGGTGGTCGAGGAGATCGAGCAGCGCCGCTCACCGGTTTCGGCCACCGTACTCGTCGGCGAGGACGTGCTGTCGGTGCTGCGGACCCAGTTCGGCCGCCACTGCGAGCCGCTCGACGTCCTCGCCGACGGTCGGGTCCGCGTCCGTGTCGCCGCACACATGGCGCTCTCGATCGCCGAGAAACTTGCCGGCTGGGGCGCAGCCGTCGAGGTGCTCGAACCGGACTCCGTCCGGGCCGAGCTCGCCCGCCTGGGCTCGGAACTCCTCGCGCAGTACGCGCAGCGGTGACGGCAAGCGAGTGCCCCGGCTCGGCCGATCTCAGCCCGCCCCGCCCATAGGTATCCGCCGGCGTCACCGGTCGCTTGCGATGCGCAGCGGGTAGGTGACGCCGCACGACAGCGGTCTCTGGCGTGGTCGCCGTCAGGGCTCCACTGATCACCACGGCGTCCCGGCGGCGCCGATGACCCTTCCTGGCGGCGCCGATGACCTCGACACGAACCCGGTCGACGTCCGCGGCGAGCCGAGCTGGCCCGCAAGCTGATCCTCGTGCGGGACGCCCGGTCGTGCCGATGAGCGGCCGGGGGGACAGGCGTCAGGAGTCTGACGGCGGCCAGCGATGCCTGCGCCACTCGCTCCATGTCGTGAATCCACTTGGCGAGTCGCCGACAGGTTCGGTGCCGTCGAGCTCACCCGGCGTGGGGACATCGAAGTCGACGGCCCAGGCGGCGAGCTCCTCGTGGGACATCGGCCACGTCGTGTGTGGCGCTTCGGCTTGGCGCTGATCAAGCCTCCTCCGCTGCTCGGCTGGGGCGAGTTCGAAGTAGCACACCTCCACCTTCGCGCTGAGGTCCAGAGCGGCCTGCCGAAGAGCGGAGCGCTCGTCCCGACTCCAGAGACCGAAGTCGATGACGACGTTGATGCCGAGTTCGAGAGCGCGCAGCCCGATCTCGATCAGCCGTCCCTCGATCACGCTCTGGGCCGACGGTGGATTCTCGTGCGCGTAGAGCGCCTTCACCCACTCGTCCTTCGTCAGGAGAAGTGCGTTCTGCTCGATCTCCATGCGCCGTGCAGCCGTGGTCTTCCCCGTGCCTGGGAGCCCGACGGTCAGGAACAGGGTTGGTTGCCGCATGATCGCCTCCCGTCCGACGGATACCGCATCCTCGCCGCCGTGCGCTCGTGCCGCCATCGGCGCGTGGCGCCGGCCATGCCGGGACCGCCCTGTCTCGCGCGCGGCGGGTAGCGGCCCGTCGGAGAGTTCCGCGCGCGATACGGTCTCGAGTGTGGTGGAGCGCGCGATGGGCGTGGTGGTCGTGACCGGCGCGGCGGGCCGCATCGGCACGGCGGTGCTCCCTCTGCTGCCAGAGGTCTGGCAGGTGAAGGCGACCGACCTGACCGCCGCCGGCGGCGTTGCTCCACTCGACGTGACGGACCGCAAGGCGTGCGCCTCGGTCATCGTCGGACACTTCTCGTGATCTTGGCTTCCAACGAAGGCCCCGATGACTACGATGTCGAGATGGCCAGACCCGCCGCGATTCAGCCCGAGGCCGAGCCGAGGCCGGCCCTGCTGTCGGCGCACACCCCTCGCGCGATCCGCGACGCCCTGGTCGGCTCCGAACGCGCTGAGTTCGAGCGCGACTACCAGCAGGCGATGACCGAGTCAGCCACAACGCTGGATCTGACCGAGGTACTCAAGGTGCTCGGCGTCTACCGCGAACTCGCCGAGATCGCCCGGCGGCAGGGCCCCGAGGCGCACCTGCGGATGCTGGATGCGGTCGACCGTATCCAGCGTGGGCAGGCCGTGCCCGTGATCGCGGGCCACCTGCACAAGGCTGAGATCAGCGCGAGGCTGAGCCGCTGATCGGTGTACTCCTACGACATCCTGCCCGAAGTACGTGAGTACGTGGACGGGATGCCCGCTGCGGCGTTGGCTTCCTACGCCGAGCTGATCGGGTTCCTGGAGCTGACCCCGTGGGACGCGCCCGCCTACCGACAGGACAAGCCGGACGCCAACATGCGCAAGATGCTCTTCGGACCTGGCTCCGAGGGCATCGCCGTCTACCTCATCCTCGATGAGCAACGCCGCGTGATCGTCGTCAGCGTGACGTGGGTCGACTGAGCACCGATCACCGCAAGCTGACGCCCGGCGGACACATCGGCGATGTCGCAAGCCGCGGCTGGCGGGACCGTGTCGGTCACATGAGCGACTCGTCGTAGTCGGCGGTCAACGAGCCGCCGGCGACTCGACCGGGTCCGGTGCGTTGTCCCGGCGGAGGAACCGCCGGTACCGGCTCCCTACCCTGCAGCAATGAGCCTGGGGTCCGTGCGGAACGCTTACTCGGTCGCGTCCGAGCAGTACATCGGCCTCTTCGACAGCGGCTGGCAGGCCCATAAGGACGACACGGCCCTGGTCCGGCGGCACCTGGTCGGTCTTGCTGGACCTGTGCTCGACCTCGGCTGCGGACCCGGTCACTGGACCGCCTCCTTGCACGCTCTGGGCGCCGACGTGACCGGCGTGGACATGGTCCCCGAGTTCATCGCGCATGCCCAGGCGACCCATCCAGGACCCCGGTTTCAGCTCGGTTCCATGACCGAGCTAGATGCCCCTGAGCACTCCGTAGCCGGCATCCTCGCCTGGTACTCGACGATCCACCTGCCGCCGCCGGAGCTCAATCGGGTGCTCTCCCTGTTCCGGCAGCTCCTCACCTCCTCCGGCATGCTCGTCGTCGGCTTCTTCGACAGCGACAGTGACGTCTCCGAGTTCGATCACAAGGTCATCACCGCCTACCGCTGGCCCGTTGATGTCTTCGC
>JAKDNL010000917.1 GCA_030451825.1 Pseudonocardia sp.
TGACCAGGACCGGGAACCCGATCCGCTCGGCGACGGCGGCCAGGTCGGTGGACTCGGTGACCGTCGCTCCGGGGAGCACCGGGACGCCGGCGTCCTCCATCAGCGACTTGGCCTCCAGCTTCGAGCCCATCGACGCGATGGCCTCCGGGGACGGGCCGACGAACCTCAGCCCGGCGGCAGCGCAGTCCCGGGCGAAGCCCGCGTTCTCCGACAGGAACCCGTAGCCGGGATGCACGGCGTCGGCACCGGTGGCCCGGGCCGCGGCGACCACCAGATCGGCGCGCAGGTAGGTCTCCGACGGGGCGGCACCGGGAAGCCGCACCGCCTCGTCGGCGAGCCGGACGAACTCCGCACCGGCGTCGGGGTCGGAGTACACCGCGACGGTGCCGATGCCCAGCGCGTGCGCGGTGCGCATCACCCGGGCAGCGATCTCACCGCGGTTGGCGATCAGGAGCTTCTGAATCGGTTGTGTGGTCATCTTTCGCTCACATCCGGAAGACGCCGAAGCCACGACGGCCCTCGACGCGGTTCGAGTGGACGGCGGACAGCGACATGCCGAGCACGGTGCGGGTGTCGCGGGGATCGAGGATCCCGTCGTCGTAGAGCCGTCCGGTGACGTAGAAGCTGTGCGACTCCGCCTCGATCTGCTGCTCGATCGCCCGCGTGCGGGCCGCGTCGGCCTCGTCGTCGAAGGGCTTGCCCTGGGACTCCGCGGACGCCTTCCCGACGATCGACATGACGCCGGCCAGCTGCGCGGCACCCATCACGGCGAGCTTCGCGCCGGGCCAGGCGAACATCAGCCGCGGGTCGTAGGCGCGTCCGGACATGCCGTAGTTGCCGGCCCCGAACGAGCTCGCCATGTTGATCGTCAGGTGCGGCACCGTGCTGTTCGTGACCGCGTTGATCATCTTGGCGCCGTCCTTGATGATCCCGCCCTGCTCGTAGGAGGCACCGACCATGTAACCGGTCGTGTTCTGCAGGAACACCAGCGGGGTGTCGGTCTGGTTGGCCAGCAGGATGAACTCGGTGGCCTTCTTGGCCTCCTCGCTGAACAGCACGCCGCGGTGGTTGGCCAGCACCCCGACCGGGTAGCCGTGGATGCTCGCCCAACCGGTGACCAGCGAGGTGCCGTAGAGCGGCTTGTACTCGTCGAAGTCCGAGCCGTCGACGGTGCGCGCGAGGACCTCCCGCGGGTCGAACGGCACCTTGGTGTCCGACGGCAGGAGCCCGAGGATCTCCTCGGGGTCGTAGCGTGGGGGCTCCGGGTTCACCGCGGGCGCCGGCCCGAGCTTGTGCCAGTTGATCCGGAACATGATCCGGCGCCCGATCCGGATCGCGTCGTGCTCGTCGACCGCGAAGTAGTCCGACAGGCCCGACACCCGGCTGTGCATGTCCGCGCCGCCGAGCGACTCGTCGTCGGACTCCTCGCCGGTGGCCATCTTCACCAGCGGCGGACCGCCCAGGAACACCTTCGCGCCGCGGTCGACCAGCACCGCATAGTCACACATGCCGGGCACGTACGCCCCGCCGGCGGTGGAGTTGCCGAACACCAGCGCCACCGTCGGGATCGCCAGCGACGACAGCTCGGTCAACTCGTGGAAGATCCGCCCGGCCGGCACGAACAGGTCCGCCTGGGTCGGCAGGTCGGCGCCGCCGGACTCCACCAGGTTGATCACCGGCAACCGGTTCGTGCGGGCGATCTCCAACGCGCGCAGGGTCTTGCGCAACGAGTA
>JAKDNL010000918.1 GCA_030451825.1 Pseudonocardia sp.
GCTGTGTCGGGGCCAGCGCCGGGAGGATCCGCCGGGCCAGATCGGGCAGCGTCTCGGCCGCGGACCGGTTCTGTCCCGGCGCCGAGACCGGCAGCACGAACGTCAGGGTGTCCACCCCGTACACGATCGCCAACGTCGTCTCGTCCGCCCGCTCGATCATGACCGCGGGTGCGTCCGCGATCGTGAGGTCCTTCGAGGACGAAGCGTCGCCGCGCTCGGCGTTGGTATTGAGCTGCCACTGACTCTTCGCGGCCGCGGCATCGCCGTATCGGCCGATGTTGAGCTCGTACAGCACCGGGCCCTCGGCCCCGTTCGGTGTCGTCTCCTGGCCGTTGGCGCGGTAGGTGCAGGCCACGCGCTCGGTACGCCCGACAGAGGGCTCCGGCACCCCGCGCACGGTCTGCGCGGTGACCGAGCCCAGGGGCTGACCGAACAGTGCACCGACCTGGTCGTTCGACATCAGCTTCGCGCAGTCGTCCGGGATGGCGATCTTGATGGGCTCGGCGCCCGGGGTCTGCCCCGCGGCCTCGGCCGGGAAGGTCGGGACCGGGATGTTCGGGTCCCCGGACGCGACGGAGCAGCCCGTCAGCGCGGTGGCCGCAACGACCGCGAACGACAGGCTCAAGGATGACCGGGAAGACCTCCGGCGGGGATGACGACCGCCCATAGGTCAATCATGGACGCAAGCTGGTGATCGAATCACGCGACGGCGCCAGATCGTCACCGACCGCTGCCGAAACGTGATCTCTCGGCGGCGCGCCGACCCGGACACGCCGGAGACCGCGCACGGCGCGGAGTGGGTTCGGGCGGAGTGGGTTCGGGCGGGCCCTGTTCGGGCGTACCACGGGAAAGGCCCCGACGACCGTGGTCGCCGGGGCCTTCCCGATACCGTGCGTCCGACTCAGGGCCGGATGCGCTCACGCACCGCCGGAGAGCTTCTCCCGCAGCGCTGCCAGCTGCTCGTCGCTGGCCAGCGAGCCACCGCTCTCGGCCTGCGCCGGCTGCTCGCCGTCGTCGCCATCGCTGCTGCTGCTACCGGCCGAGCTGTTACCGCCGCCGGAGGAGTAGTTCGCCGTGGCGACCTCGTCGCCGGCCTCCGCCTCGGCCTCGGCGGCCTTGCGGATCTGCCCCATGTGCTGCTCGTAGCGCTCGTGAGCCTCGGCGTACTGCTTCTCCCAGGCGCCGCGGGCCTCCTCGAAGCCTTCCTTCCAGTCGCCGGAGTCGACGTCGAAGCCCTCGGGGTAGATGTAGTTCCCCTGGTCGTCGTACTCGGCGGCCATGCCGTACCGGGTCGGGTCGAACTCGGTCTCGGTCGTCATGCCCTCGTTCGCCTGCTTCAGCGAGAGGGAGATGCGGCGCCGGTCGAGATCGATGTCGATGACCTTGACCATGGCGTCGTCGCCGACCTGCACGACCTGCTCCGGAACCTCGACGTGGCGCTCGGCCAGCTCGGAGATGTGCACCAGGCCCTCGATGCCCTCCTCGACGCGCACGAACGCGCCGAACGGGACGAGCTTGGTGACCTTGCCCGGGACGATCTGGCCGATCGCGTGGGTACGGGCGTAGAGCCGCCACGGGTCCTCCTGCGTCGCCTTCAGCGACAGGGAGACACGCTCGCGGTCCAGGTCCACGTCGAGCACCTCGACCGTGACCTCCTGGCCGACCTCGACGACCTCGGAGGGGTGGTCGATGTGCTTCCAGGACAGCTCGGAGACGTGCACCAGGCCGTCGAC
>JAKDNL010000919.1 GCA_030451825.1 Pseudonocardia sp.
GCCGACCCCGCCCACCCCGAGCCCGGCTACCAGCGGATCGCCGACGCCATCGAGCCGGCGTTCGACGCCGCCGACCTGGGGGTGGCGGTGTGGCGGTCCGGGCAGCGGATCGGCCCGGGCGACGACGAGGTGCTGGCGCTGGCCCGCTGCCTGGACAGGGCCGGGCTGATCGACTGGGCCGCGTTCGACGCCGACCCCGCCCGCCCCGGGGACGGGGACACCGCGCCGCGTCTGGACCCGCGGGACATGCACGGCGTCGCGATCGGTGAGGGCGTGGACCGGGGTCGCTGGTACACGTACTGCCCCGCCTGCTCGTGGGACGCGGGTGAGCAGGTCGGGAAGTGCACTGAGCCGGTTGTGGCCGCGCAGTGGCCCGACAGCGACGTGTTCGTTCCCGCCCCGTCGGTCCCGCCGCAGCCCACGGTGCCGCGCGCCCCGGTCGAGGCCCTACTCGCCGCGCTGGCCGGCTACCACCCGCACGACATGCCCGCGGACCGCCGCCGGTTGGACGCCCTCGTCGCCGAGCTGCGGCGCCACCTGGACACCACCACGAACCAGCCCGAGGGGGGCACCTGATGATCACCTGTCCGCGTCGCATGGAGACGCCCGCACCGTGGGCGGACGAGCAGGACGCCGACGACTACCTGCCCGATCACGGCCTCGGGACTCAGGGCCTCGGCTGCTCGTACTGCGGGTCGCTGCCGCCCGACGAGTTCATGGAGGCCACCCGCTCCGGCGTGCTGATCGAGCCGACCGACAAGGACTACAAGGCGTACGTCGGCGCACGGGGCGAGGCGAAGTTCTACTTCCAGCACCTCGACGATGCTCAGCGCCGCGAGTTCGTGGAGTTGTTGAACGGGGGCCGGATCACCGTCGGATATCCGGGCCGGTTCTATGTGCTGCCGTTCTTCGTTCGCCGCGAGGCTCAGTCGTGACCGGCACCGAGGACGCGCAGCCCGCCCGGGACGTCGCAGAGGCGCTGGCGTGGATGCGGAACGTGCGCTACCCCGAAGGTGACGTGATCGACCCGGAGGACATGTTCGGGACGAACGACTGGGCTGCTGCGACTCGCCGCCACGCCGCGACGATCGTCCGTGCCGCCCTGGCAGCCGGACCCGACGAGCTGCATGCGTTGCTGGCGCGCTGCGACGAGGTGTTCGGCGGCACGGTTCGGACGGAGTGGGTCCGCGCCGCTCTGGCTGGTGCCCGCCCCGCAGCCGAACCCGACATCGCGTGCAAGCTCGCCGAGATCGCTGACCATGTCCAGGAAGGCGCGATCGATCACTACAGGACCTACAACCTGATCGACGAGGAGGACCTGACCGAGTCCGTGCGGCAGCTCAGGACCCTCGCGGCGGCTCGTCCCGCAGGAGAGCCCGACGACACGGGGACCGACTGTCGCCCCCAGCACTTGCGGCAGAAGCTCCGCGAAGCGCTGGGGATCGACGACGTCGTGACCGTGGACGACGGCGGGTTGGTCGCAGACGTCGAGGAGTGGATCCGCCGTGCCCGCGCATTCGCCCCGGCGCCCCGTCCCACAGCTGACGCGCCCGACCTGCTCACCCTCGAGGAGCTGACCGAGGGCGTCGAGCTGGCCATGGAGTCGTCGGCGATCGAGGTGACGGTGTGGGAGACCCATCCGGCGGAGACCGGCGGCCGGTGGCGGACGGACCGCACCGGGGAGTCGACGGACCCGATACGCCGGTTGACGCGGTGTCTGCGGTCGGC
>JAKDNL010000920.1 GCA_030451825.1 Pseudonocardia sp.
TCGGGCGGTCCTATCTGGCCGGGGTCAGGGGGGGGCGGTCAGGGCGAACACGGCGAGAAACGCGGCTTCGAGCTCGCGGGCCCAGGGCCAGGTCTCCGGGATCTTGATCTTCCGTCGGCGTTGGCCCCGGACGATGCGGGCGGCGGTGTGCAGGATCCGGTAGCGCAACGTCTTGGGCTCGGCGTCGGCCAACGGTCGGTCCAGGCACAGCAGCCGCAGCCAGCTCAGCAGGTCCGCGGCGATGGTCGCCGCGACACACCACGCCGCGTTGATCTCCAGCGACTTCGACGGGAGATGATCAAGCCCGGTTGCCTTCCCGCACCTGATGTAGTCCTCCACGCGGGCATGGACCCGGTGGCGGGCTTCGAGCAGCGCGAGCTGCCCGCGTGCGGTGTTGGTGGCGAACAGCTGGTAGCGCCAGCCGTCGGCCTCCTCCAGCGCGCACAGCTGCGCACCCGACGAGGGTCGTTCACGGCGGCAGATGATCCGCATGTCGGCGGGCCAGTTCGGGAGCTCGTCGCCGCCGTGAGAGGCGCGCAGCAGCCCGGTCAGCTCGACCACCCCGGCGTCGTCGAGGTCGCGGGGCGCCCCGTCACCGTCCCAGACGTGCTCCCACACCTGCTCGGGGACCTTGGTGATCGCGCTACGGGCGCGGTGGTCCAGGTCGAACCCGACCGAGTAGTGCACGCGGCGGCCCGGGGCGGTGTTGAGCTTGGTGATGTGGCGGATCAGGTCCAGGGTGGCGCCCGCGCCGTCGACGGTGACCAGCAGATCGCGGCGGTGCCGGGCCGGGATCTGCGCGATCGCCTCACCGAGCACCTCGATGTGATCACCCGCGGTGTTCGAGCCGGCGTTGCCCGGCCGCAGCCGCAACGCCAGCGACTCACCGGTGTTGTCACACCACGTGGTGAGCGGATGATGACCCCACGAGCCCTTGAACGTGCCTGCAGCTCCCTCCTTGTCGCTGTGCGCGATCTGGATCGTGGCGTCCATCCGGATCACCACCGTCTTCCCCAGGTCCACATCGGCGACCCGCGAGGGCGGGATCTGCCCGTGGCGGGCCTCGATCAGTGCCCACACCTGCCGGCGGACCTTGGCCCGGGCGGTGGCGATCCGTTCGCGCTGCTCGGCGCCGATCTCCTCCAGCGCCCGCCACAGCGTCGGGTCCGAGGCCACCGACCCGAACAGCTCGCTCTGATCCCGCAGGGTGGCCAGGTCCGAGAGCACCCGACCGCCATCAGCGATGCACACCGCGGTGTCCACGAGCACCCGGCCGCGGTCGTGTACCGGGGTGAACCCGCGCCGGCGCAGCGCCTTGGAGATCGCCCCGGTCAACCCGGTGTTGTCGGCGAGCAACCGCAGCACCGCGGACCCGGCATGCGACACGACACCGTGCCCGCCGACTTCGACACTCAGATCCCTGGACCACGCGTTAGGCTCCACCTGAAAAGTGCTCCTCGAACTGTCCGAATGAGGTCCTCAACAACCGCATTCTCCCAGCTCAGGGGCACTTTTCGCTGTCACGACACGCTGATCTCAAGATCGCCATGAATTCTCCAGGCTGGAGAGGCGGGGAGATGTATGCGCTGAAGTAGGAGCTGTCGATCTGCACCATCCCCCGCATACCGGCCGTCGCTGGGCCGCGCTAACGACAGGCGACTGTGGATCGTGTGCGCCGCCGCGAGTGTTACCCGACCGTCTAGGCCCGGATGGGCGGTAGCCGGCGC
>JAKDNL010000341.1 GCA_030451825.1 Pseudonocardia sp.
GCGATCTTCTTGGCCAGCGAGTTGGCGACCGCCTTGGCGATCAGCGTCTTGCCGCAGCCGGGCGGACCGTAGAGCAGCACCCCCTTGGGCGGGCGCAGCTCGTACTCGGTGAACAGGTCCGCGTGCAGGAACGGCAGCTCCACGGCGTCGCGGATCTGCTCGATCTGCCGGAACAGACCACCGATGTCCTCGTAGGCGACGTCCGGGACCTCCTCGAGCACGAGGTCCTCGACCTCCGCCTTGGCGACGCGCTCGTAGGCGTAGCCGGCACGGGAGTCGACCATCAGGTGGTCGCCGACCTTCAGCGGCGCGGAGTCCTCCTCGTCCCCCAGGTCGAACAGCGGCGCGGCCAGCCAGACCACGCGCTCCTCGTCCGAGTGCCCGACCACCAGACCGCGGCCGGCCGAGCCGTCCCCGTTCGGCCGGGAGATGATGTCGCGCAGCGAGTACAGGTCGCCGACCTGCTCGAAGCCCATCGCCTCGACCACCGTGAGCGCCTCGTTCAGGCGCACCGACTGGCCGCTGCGGATCTGCTCGCCCTCCACCGCGGGCGACACCGGGACCCGCATCCGGCGCCCCGAGGTGAACACGTCGACCGTGTCGTCGTCGTAGCGGGCGAGGAAGACCCCGTAGCCCGACGGCGGCTGGGCCAGCCTGTCGACCTCCTCACGCAGGGCGATGAGCTGACCGCGCGCCTCCTTCAGCGTCTCGGTCAGCTTCTCGTTGCGCGCGTTGAGGGCGGAGAGACGACTGGTCGTCTCTGCGAGTCGTTGCTCGAGGATGCGGTTCTGCCGCGGTGTCTCGGTCAGCCGCTGGCGCAGCGTCGCGATCTCGTTCTCGAGGTATCGCATCTGTTCGGTCGCCTCAGATGGGCTGAGGTTACCGCTGTCACGCCTGCCGGGACCATCGTCCTGTGGGTTCACGGCAGCCTCCCTCCGTGTTCCGTTTCACCACGGTACCCGGTGAGGGGGCACCGCGGCGGTGCGTCGAACCGGTGATCTCCGGCATCGGCCGGACGGCACCTTGACGACACTCTGCGGCCTTTTGCCCGTCACCGCACCCATCTTGACGGATGGGATCGTGTAAACATCTCGTGGCGCGCCGACCGTTCAGCGCGACGTGGGCCGGCGCTGGGGCCGCGGGGTGGTGACGCCCTCGGCGAGCCGTCGGGCCGTCACCAGGAACGCGGTGTGGCCCTGCATCCGGTGGTCCGGGCGCACCGCCAGACCGACCACGTGCCACGGCCTGACCAGCGACTCCCACGCCTGCGGCTCGGTCCAGCACTGCATCTCGCGCAGCGTCTCGGTGAGCACCGAGAGCTGGGTCGTGGTGGCCACGTAGCCGACCAGGACCCCGCCCGGGATGAGCGCGTCGCGCACCGTGTCGAGCACGTCCTGGGGCGAGAGCATGTCCAGCACGACCCGGTCGACCTCGCCGACGTGACCGCGCAGGTCGCCGACATGCAAGCGCCAGTTGGGTGGCGTGTGACCGAAGAACGTCGTCACGTTGCGTTCCGCGTCCGGCGCGTGGTCGGCACGGATCTCGTAGGACGTGACGCTCCCGGTCGGCCCGACGGCCTGCAGCAGCGAGCACGTCAGCGCCCCCGAACCGGCACCGGCCTCGAGCACCCGCGCGCCCGGGAACACGTCGCCCCACATCAGGATCTGGGCGGCGTCCTTGGGGTAGATGACCTGCGCACCGCGGGGCATGGACAGCACGTAGTCGGACAGCAGCGGGCGCAGCGCGAGGTAGGACGTGCCGACGGCGGAGCGCACGAGCGAGCCCTCCGGCTGCCCGATCAGGTCGTCGTGGGCCAGACCGCCGCGGTGGGTGTGATACATGCCACCCTCTTCGAGGACTAGGCTGTAGCGACGGTTCTTCGAGTCGGTCAGCTGCACCCGGTCGCCGGCACGGAACGGTCCTCCGCGCGGCAGCGCCTGCGGGGTCTCGGCTGCCGCCGGGGTGGTGGGCTCGGCCGCGGACATCTCGTCGGCGGTGGTCTCGGCGTCGGGCACGGGGTGCAACGCTATGCCTGTCCGGCAGGGTCCTGGCCACGCGCCCCGGCGAGGACCGTCGGGGGTCTGGCCTAGCCTCGGGAACCGTGGACATCCAGACGCCGCCGGAGGGCCCGGACGGGACGGCCCAGAGCATGGTGGCGCAGAACGTGGCGGCGCAGGGCGTGGTGGCCCAGGGCGTGGTGGCCCAGGGCGTGGTGGCCCAGGGCGTGGTGGCCCAGGGCGTGGTGGCGGAGCTGCCGCGGCGACGTCCCGCGCTGTCCCCGTCGCGGGCGTCGGACTTCCGGCGCTGCCCGCTGCTCTACCGCTTCCGCGCGATCGACCGGCTCCCCGAGACGCCGACCCGCGCCCAGGTCCGCGGCACGCTGGTGCACGCGGTGCTGGAGAAGCTGTTCGCGCTCCCCGCGCCGGAGCGGGTCCCGGAGGCGGCGCGGGCGTTGCTCGGCCCGGTCTGGGACGAGCTCGTCACGTCCTGGCCGGAGGTGGTGACGGCGCTGTTCACCGGCCCGCAGGACCCGGCGTTGGCCGTGTGGCTGGACTCGGCGGCGGCGCTGCTGGACACCTACTTCACCCTCGAGGACCCGCGCCGGATCACCCCGGACGCGGTGGAGGAGTTGGTCGAGGTCGAGCTGACCCCGGAGCTGCCGCTGCGGGGCTACCTGGACCGGCTCGACGTCGCACCGGACGGGCGGATCCGGGTCGTCGACTACAAGACCGGCTCGTCCCCGCACGAGTACGGCGAGCTGGGCGCGATGTTCCAGCTGAAGTTCTACGCACTGGCCGTGTTGCTGGAACGCGGCGTGGTCCCGGCCGAGCTGCGCCTGCTCTACCTGGCGAACGGGGAGTCGTTGACCTACTCCCCCGACGCCGACGAGCTGCACCGCTTCTCGACGCTGCTGCAGGCGATCTGGGCGGCCGTGCGGCGCGCGGCGCCGGACGGGGACTTCCGGCCCAACCCCGGCCCGGCGTGCCGCACGTGCGACCACAAGGCCCTCTGCCCGGCCTGGGACGGCACGCCACCGCCCTACCCCGGCTGGCCCGGCGACGGACAGGGCATGATCGGACCGTGAGCGAGCTGCAGCCCTTCTACCTACCCCTCGACGCCGGAGGGCCCGCCGGCCCGGACGTGGCCGAGCGGTTCGAGGCCACGTTCTCCACCACCGGCCCCTGGTTCGCCGACGCCCAGCACGGCGGCCCGCCCTCGGCGCTGCTGGTACGGGCACTGGAGCGGGTCGAGCCCAGCCGGGACGGCTCGCCACCGGCGATGCTGGCCCGGGTCACGGTCGAGGTCCTCGGGGCCGTCCCGGCCGGGCCGGTCGAGGTGCGCGCCGGGGTCGAGCGCTCCGGGCGGACGATCGAGATGCTGGGCGCGACGATGTCGGCCGGGGGCCGCGACGTCCTGCGGGCGCGCGCGTGGCGCCTCGCGCGCGGGGACACCGCCGCGCAGCAGACCGGGCTCGCCCCGACGATGCCCGGCCCGGAGCACGCGCGGGTGCGCACCGATCGGCCGGACGGCTGGCTGCCGGGCTTCATGGACGCCGTCCAGTGGGCCTGGCTGGACGGGTGGCTGGCCGAGGCCGGGCCCGGCCGGGCGTGGGCCCGGCCGCTGGTCCCGATCGTCGAGGGCGAGCAGGCGAGCCCGCTGCAGAACATGATGATCGCGGCGGACTCGGCGAACGGGCTCGCCGCCCCGCTGGACGTGCGGGAGTGGCTGTTCGTCAACACCGAGCTGACGGTGCACCTGCACCGCGACCCGGTCGCCGGATGGACCGGGGTGGATGCCGCGACCGTCGTCGGTCCGTACGGCGTCGGGACCGTCTCGGCGACCCTGTTCGACGCCGACGGGCACGTCGGCCGGATCTCGCAGGCCCTGACGATCCGGAAGCGCTAGCTCGCCCCCGTACGGCCAGGGGTTCTCAGTCGCCGTTGCCGGCGATCGCCCGGCAGGAACGGATCTCCGAGGTCAGGATCGCCTTGGCGCCGAGGCTGGCGAGCCTGTCCATGACCCGGTTGGTCTCCTTGGTCGGCACCATCGTCCGGACCGCGACCCAGCCCTCCTTGTAGAGCGGCGACACGGTCGGGGCCTGCAGCCCGGGCGCGATCCTCTCCGCCTCCGGCAGCAGTTCCTCCGGGCAGTCGTAGTCCATCATCAGGTACTCGCGGGCGAGCACGACCCCGCGCAGCCGCTCCGCGAAGATCTGCTTCCCGGAGGTGACCTCCTCGGACTCGGCCCGGTCGTGGCGCGGCTCGCGCTCGATCAGCGTGGCCTGCGAGGAGGCGATCGGGTCGCCGATCACCCCCAGCCCGTGCTGGCGCAGCGTCCGGCCGGACGACACGACGTCCGCGATCGCGTCCGCCAGGCCGAGCTGGATGGAGATCTCCACCGCGCCGTCGAGCTTGACGATCTCGGCGCCGATCCGCTTGCCGGACAGGTAGGAGCGCACCAGCCGCGGGTAGGAGGTGGCGATCTTCTTGCCGTCCAGGTCCTCGAGCTTCCAGTCCTCACCCGCCGGGGCGGCGAACTGGAACCGGGACTTGCCGAAGCCCAGCTGCAGCATCGTCTGCACCTGGCTGCCGGACTCCTCCATGAGGTCGAACCCGGTCACGCCCAGGTGCAGATCGCCCTTGCCGACGTAGGTCGCGATGTCCTTCGGGCGCAGGTAGAAGAACTCGATGCCGTTCTCCTCGTCGACCATGCTCAGGTCGCGCGAGTCGGACCGCTGTCGGTAACCGGCCTCCCGCATCATCGTGGCGGCGGGCTCGGCCAGGGTGCCCTTGTTGGGCAGCGCGACGCGGAGCATGGGGCTCTCCTCGGATGTCACAGTGTTCTCGATACCAGTGTTCTCGATACCAGGTGCTCGGATACCCGGTTCTCGACTACCAGGTCGTGCGGTTCGTGCCGGGGGAAACTGCTTCTAGAGGAACTTGTAGACGTCCTCCAGTGCCAGCCCGCGCTGGAGCATCAGCACCTGGACCCGATAGAGCAGCTGCGATATCTCCTCGGCGAGCGCGTCGTCCGGCTCGTGCTCGGCTGCCAGCCAGACCTCGCCGGCCTCCTCGAGCACCTTCTTGCCCTGTGCGTGTACGCCCGCGTCGAGGGCTGCCACGGTGCCCGATCCCGCCGGGCGGTCGGCCGCCTTCGCGCTGAGCTCCGCGAACAGGCCGTCGAATGTCTTCACGTCAGTTGACCCCCTTCACGACCAGTGTCGACTCTGCTCCATACCGCCATCCAGCGCATTCGCGGGTCTGAGGTTGGCGGACAAGCTTCTGCGCCAGGTGGTACACCCAGAGTGACGAAACGCTCGCGGCCCGTCCGTTCGTCGTGCCGGACGGGCCGTTCGCGACCGCGTCACGCCGACGCGGCGCTCAGCACCGAGGCGTGGATGCGAGCAAGATCATCAACTGTGACGCCGGTGAGCGACTCGCGCTGCACCCGTCGCGCTCCGCCGGGCACCGGGATCTCGCAGGGCACGACCAGCACGACGCACCCGGCCCCCTCCGCCGAGACCGCCCCGGTGGGCGAGTCCTCCACGGCCAGGCAGCGCGCGGGCTCGAACCCGAGCAGCTCCGCGGCCCGCCGGTAGGGGTCCGGCGCCGGTTTCGGGTGCTCGACCTCGTCGCCGCACACGGTCACCGCGAAGTTCTCCCGGCCGAGCGTGTCCAGCGCGAGCTCGGCCAGCGACCGGATGGTGTTCGTGACCAGCGCCGCCGGCACCCCGGCAGCGCGCAGCTCCTCCAGCAGCTCCCGCGCTCCCGGACGCCACGGCAGTCCCTGGCCGAACAGCTCGCCGGTGCGGATGAACAGCCATTCGCCCGCCGCGGTCAGCTCGGCCTCGGACACCGTCGACGGGTCGCGCCCCGCCTCCCGGAAGCAGATGCGCACGCTGGACCACAGCGACCCGCCGATCGACTCCCGGCGGGCCTCGGTGCCCAGCGGCCCGCCGCCGAGACGGCCCATCAGGTCGTTGAGCGAGGAGTCCCAGACCTTCTCCGAGTCGATCAGCGTGCCGTCCATGTCCAGGAGCACGGCCGCCGGCGGCACCGGGTCGCCTCCGACACGCACCGGCGGTGCCGCGTGAGCGGCACCGCCGGTGCGTGCGAGGGACTCCAGGTGGGCCTCAGCCCCCATCGGCCGCCTTCTTCTCCTCGGGCGAGTAGCCCAGGTTCGGGCGCAGCCACCGCTCCACCTCGAGCACCTCGGTGCCCTGGCGGCCGGCGTAGTCCTCGATCTGGTCCTTGCCGACCCGCCCGACGGTGAAGTACCGCGAGTCGGGGTGGGCGAAGATCATGCCCGACACCGCGGCGGCCGGCGTCATCGCGAACGACTCGGTGAGCGCGAGGTCCAGCGACGTCGCGTCCAGCAGGTCGAACAGCTTCTGCTTCTCGGTGTGGTCCGGGCAGGCCGGGTAGCCGAACGCGGGACGGATGCCCCGGAACTTCTCCCCCAGCAGGTCCTCGGCCCCCGGAGCGGCGTCGGGCTCGAACCACTCCCGGCGGGCATGCAGGTGGGCGTACTCGGCGAACGCCTCGGCGAGACGGTCGGCCAGGGCCTTCACCATGATCGACTTGTAGTCGTCGAGGTTCTTCTCGTACTCACCCGAGACCTTCTCCGCGCCGTGGATCCCCACCGCGAACGCGCCGAGGTGGTCACCCTCGGGAGCGACGAAGTCGGCCAGGCAGCGGTTGTGCCTGCCCAGCGGCTTCTTGGTCTGCTGGCGCAGCATCGGGAGCCGGATCTCCTCGCCGTTCTCGTCGATGACGATGTCGTCGCCCTCGGCGTGCGCCGGCCAGAACCCGTAGACACCCTTGGCCTCGAACAGGTCGTTGGAGATGATGTGGTCGAGCAGGGCGTTGGCGTCGTCGTAGAGCTCACGCGCCACCGGCTCGTCCAGGATCTTCGGGAACTTGCCCTTCAACTCCCAGGCCAGGAACAGGAACTGCCAGTCGATCAGCTCTCGCAGCTCCTTGATCGTCGGGTTCAGGTGCTGGACACCGGTGAACGAGGGGACCGGCAGCTCCTCGGTGAAGGACACGACCTCCTTGTTGGCCCGCGCCTCCTCGATCGAGAGCAGCGGCTTCTGCTCGCGGCCTGCGTGCTGCTCGCGCAGCCGCTGCTGCTCCTCGGCGTTGCTCGCCGCGAGCACCTCGGCGCGGTTGACGTCGAACAGGTCGGACACGACACCGACGACGCGCGAGGCGTCGAGCACGTGCACGGTGGTGGCGTCGTAGGCCGGCGCGACCTTGACCGCGGTGTGCTGCTTGGACGTGGTCGCCCCGCCGACCAGCAGCGGGAGCTTCAGCCCGCGTCGCTCCATCTCGGCCGCGACGCCGACCATCTCGTCCAGCGACGGGGTGATCAGACCGGACAGGCCGATCGCGTCCGCGTCCTCGGCCACCGCGGTGTCCAGGATCTTCGCGGCCGGGACCATCACGCCGAGGTCGATCACCCGGTAGCTGTTGCAGCCGAGCACGACGCCGACGATGTTCTTGCCGATGTCGTGCACGTCGCCCTTGACCGTGGCCAT
>JAKDNL010000921.1 GCA_030451825.1 Pseudonocardia sp.
TCGGAAGGATCGGCTAACGGTGGCCGCCAGATCTCCGATGGGCAGATGACGGGGCCGGCGTCACCGGCCGGATGGGACTGCGCCGCAGGGGGGGACAGGGGCATGCTGTACCTGCTCGGGATCGACCTGGGTACGACGTTCACGGCGGCCGCCGTCCTGCGCCTGCGCGACGGTGAGCCCGCCGGTGGGCCGGAGGTTCTCGCGCTCTCCGATCGCGGCGCCGGGATGCCGTCGGTGGTGTTCGCGCCCGACGACGGCGAGCTGCTGTTCGGCGGCGCCGCGCAGCGCCGGGCGCTCGGCGAGCCGGACCGGGTGGCCCGCGAGTTCAAGCGCCGGATCGGTGACCCGACGCCGGTGTCGCTGGGCGGGCGCGCGTTCGCCGCGCACGAGCTCGCGGCCCTGATCGTGCGGCACGTCGTCGACGTCGCCGCGCTCCGCGAGGGAGAGCAGCCGGAGCGGATCGCGCTGACCCACCCGGCGTCCTGGGGCTCGCACAAGAGGGAGCTGCTCGGCGGCGCCCTGGCGGAGCACGGGCTGACCGTCACGTTCCTGGCCGAGCCGCAGGCCGCCGCGCTCCGCTACGCCGGGGCCGGGCGGGTCGAGCCGGGGTCGACGATCGCCGTCTACGACCTCGGCGGCGGCACGTTCGACGCCGCCGTCGTCCGCAAGGACGCCGGCTGCGAGGTCGGCAGCGGGTTCGCCCTGCTCGGCCGCCCCGAGGGCGTCGAGTACCTGGGCGGGGTCGACTTCGACGAGGCCGTGTTCGACCACGTCCGGGCCGGGGCGCCGGCGGCGTTCGCCGACCTCGACGAGTCCGACCCCGAGGTGTGGGCGGCCGTGGCGCGGGTGCGCCGCGACTGCTGCGAGGCCAAGGAGGCGCTGAGCGCGGACACCGAGGCGTCGGTCGCGGTCCGGTCGGGCACCGTGAGCACGTCGGTGCGGTTGCACCGCAGCGAGTTCGAGGAGCTGATCCGTCCCGCCCTGGAGGACTCGATCGCCGCGCTGCAGCGTGCGGTGTCCTCGGCCGGGATGGAGCCGTCCGGGCTGTCGTCGGTGCTGCTGGTCGGCGGGTCCTCACGGATCCCGCTGGTCGCGCAGCTCGTCTCCGAGCGGCTGGACCGCCCGGTGGCGGTGGACGCGGACCCGAAGAACGCGATCGCGACCGGTGCCGCACTGGCCCTCGCGCCCCAGCCCGAGGCGTCGTGGCCGGGAGTCGACGAGCCGGCCCACGCCGACGAGCCGGACGTCGAGCGCACCGGACCGATCGCCGTGGTGCCGGCCTGCGGCGCGCCCACCACGGCCGTGCCCGCGACGGTGACCGCGCCGTCCACCGAGCGGTTCGCGAGCTGGTCGCCGGGTCGCGTCGCCCCGATCCGGCCGGGCGTCGACACCTACGTCACGCAGGATCCGGTTCCGGCCCGCAGGTCGTCGGACATGCGTGCGCGGCTGCTGATCGGGGCCGGCGGGCTGGTCGGTGCGCTGGCGATCGTCGGAGCGGTGCTGCTCTGGCCCACGACGTCCGACCCGATGTCGAGCGGGGTGAACGCGGCGCAGTCCACGGCCACCCCGACGACGTCCGCCGCCGTGCCCGTGCCCGCCGTCGCCCCGGCGGGCTCCGGGAACCCGGCCCCGGTCGCGGAATCCTCGCCGGTGGAGGCCACCGAGGCCGCGCCGGCGCACGGTCGCGCGACCGCCCCCCGCTCTGCCGCGCCCGGCGCATCGGC
>JAKDNL010000342.1 GCA_030451825.1 Pseudonocardia sp.
TCGATCTCACCCCCGCCGCCTGACGACCCAAGATGAACTTCCGGTGCCACCCACTGAGGCTCCACCGCTCACCCGCGTCCCCCGTCCATACTGGGACTGTGCGGCACAGAGCGTGGGCGGGAAGACGGAGGCGACCGTGACCGACACCGCACCCACCGACCCGCTCGAGATCCACCCGTCGCACAGCGGTACCGCCCGCTACCGCAGCCCGCGGCACGGCGAGATCGAGATCGCCTACGAGACGCTCGGCCCGCCGGACACCGAGCCGTTGCTGCTGATCATGGGTATCGGCGCGAGCATGCACGGCTGGGACCCCGGGTTCTGCGCCTCGCTGGTGGACGCCGGGTTCCGGGTGACCCGCTACGACAACCGCGACACCGGCCGGTCCACCCGTTTCGACGCGGCCGGGGCGCCCGGCCATCTGCGGATGGCGCTGCGACCGGCCAGCGCCGCCGCCTACCGGCTCGAGGACATGGCCGACGACGCGATCGCCGTGCTGGACACCCACGGCACGTGGTCGGCACACGTCGTGGGGGTGTCGCAGGGCGGGATGATCGCCCAGGTGCTGGCCATCGCGCACCCGGAGCGGTTGCGGAGCCTGACCTCGATCTCCTCCGGGCCCGCGGCCCGGCTCGGCCACCCCCGTGCGTCGACGCTGCTCGCGCTCGCGGGGGCCGTCCGGCGGCCGGTCACCGACGCCGAGTCGTCCGTGCGGCAGCTCGTCGACGTGACCGCGATCGTCGGGTCGCCCGGATACCCGGCCGAGGAGGCCGACCTGCGGGCCATGGGGCGGCGGAACTTCGAGTACGAGGGTGTCCACGACGCGTCCGCGTTCCGGCGGCACACCGCGGCCGTGGCGGCCTCCGGCGACCGCCGCGCCCGGCTCGCCGACGTGCGGGTGCCGACCCTGGTCCTGCACGGCGAGGCCGACCGGATGATCCGCTCGGCGGCCGGGCGGGCGACCGCGGACGCCGTCCCCGGCGCCAACTACGTCCCGGTCCCCGGGATGGGCCACGACCTGCCGCGAGGCCTCTGGCCCGACGTCGTCGGTCACATCCGCGCACTGGCGGACCGGACGGATCCCTAGAGCTGCACGAGCTCGCGGGTGGTGCCGGTCAGGGCCTCGGCCCCGTCGTCCCGGACGGCCAGGGTGTCCTCGATCCGGACCCCGCCGCGCCCCTCCAGATACACCCCCGGCTCGACGGTGAGGACGTGCCCGGCCGCGATCCGCCCGGTCCCCTTCGCCGAGATCCACGGCGGTTCGTGGATCTGCAGCCCGACGCCGTGCCCCAGGCCGTGCACGAACTGCTCACCGAAGCCCGCTTCGGCGATCACGTCCCGGGACGCCGCGTCCACCGCGGGCACCTCGGCCTCCGGCGCCAGTGCCGCGCAGCCGGCCCGCTGCGCGGCCGCGACCAGGTCGTGCAGCTCGCGCTGCCAGTCCGCGGGCGGGCCGAGGACGAACGTGCGGGTCATGTCCGAGTGGTAGCCCGCGACCAGCGCCCCGAAGTCCAGCTTGACCAGGTCACCCACGTGCAGCTCGGCTCCGGTGGGCCGGTGGTGCGGGATCGCCGAGTGCGCCCCGGCCGCCAGGATCGTCTCGAACGCCGGCCCGTCCGCGCCGAGCCGGCGCATCCGGGTCTCCAGGTCGAGTGCGACGTCGCGCTCGGTGCGCCCGGCCACGATCCCGCCGTCGGCGAGAAACCCGGCCAGCGCCTCGTCGGCCAGCGCGCAGGCCGTGCGGACGGCCACCACCTCGCCCGGTTCCTTGACCGCGCGCAGCCGCCCGACCAGGCCGGTCGCCGCACGCAGGTACCGGCCCGGCGCGGCGGCGACGAGCGCGGCATGGCCGTCCACGGTGACCTGGTCGGACGCGTAGCCCAGGGTGGTGGCGGCCGGCACCGTGGCGGCCAGCGTCGGCGCGCAGGCCCGGGCGAGGACCGTGCGGACGTCGGCGACCTCGGCGGCGGCCTGGGTCCGGTAGCGGCCGTCGGTGCAGAACACATCGCCGTCCGGCCCCGCCGCGGAGACGACGAACGCGGCGTTCGAGCCGGTGAACCCGCTCAGGTACCGGACATCGATCAGGTCGGTGACCAGGAGGGCGTCGAGTCCGTCGGCGCGCAGGAGGGCGCGCAGCGCGTCCCGCCGCTCGGGTGTTGGCATGCCTCCAGCCTAGGCTCGCAGACCCCGCCACCTAGGCTGCCCTCATGAGCGAGGGCTTGTACTTCCGTCAGCTGCTGTCCGGGAAGGACTACGCGGTCGGCGACCCGGTGGCCACCCAGATGGTCAACTTCTCGTACCTGATCGGCGATCGGGCCACCGGCGAGGCCGTGGTGGTGGACCCCGCGTACTCGCCGGACGACCTGCTGGCCACCCTCGACGCCGACGGCATGCGCCTGACCGGCGTCCTGGCCACCCACCACCACCCCGACCACGTCGGCGGTTCGATGATGGGCTTCGACCTGGTCGGGCTCGCCGAGCTGCTCGGGCGCAACCCGGTGCCGGTGCACGTGCAGCGCGACGAGTCGGACTGGGTGACCCGGGTGACCGGCCTGTCCGCGACCGACCTCACCCCGCACGACCACGACGACGTCGTCGAGGTCGGCTCGATCCCGATCCGGCTGCTGCACACCCCCGGGCACACCCCGGGCAGCCAGTGCTTCCTGCTCGACGCACCGGAGGGCCCGCGCCTGGTCGCCGGGGACACGCTGTTCCTGCAGGGATGCGGACGCACCGACTTCCCCGGCGGCGACGTGGACGCGATGTACCGCAGCCTGCAGCACCTCGCCGGGCTCTCCGGCAACCCGACGGTCTACCCGGGACACCGCTACTCCGACGCACCCAGCGCCCCGCTCGAGGACGTGCAGCGCAGCAACATGGTCTACCGCGCCACGTCGCCCGAGCAGTTCCGCGCAGCCTTCGGCAACTGACGCCAGATCTCCCCTGTCACGGGTGAGGGGGACCCGTCCGGACCTCGCGTATCACCGACGGGTGTCCTTCTCCGGCCTCGCCCCCGCGGGCGCGCTCCCCCGTCCGGTCGTCGTGCTGGTGGGGTTCGCCGCGGCCGTCCTCGCCGCCGCCGGGGTGTACGCGGCCGCGTGGCTGGTCGGCCCGGTGTTCCTCGCGCTGGTCGTCGTCATCATGGTGCACCCGGTGCACGGCCGGATGCGGCGAGCCGGGTTGCCCGGTTGGCTGGCGACCGCCGCGCTGGTGCTCGCCGTATACGGCGTCCTGATCGCCCTCTCCGCGGTGCTGGTGCTCTCGGTGGCCCGGCTGGCCACGGTTCTCCCCGGCTACGCGGCCGAGGCGAACGCGCTCGTCGTGTCCGTGGCGGGACGGGCCGCCGAGCTGGGCGTCGGGCCGGCCGAGCTGCGGGCACTGACGTCCTCGCTGGACGCCCGGCGCCTCGCGACCGTGGCCGGTGGGTTCCTGCTCGGGCTGGGCGGCCTGCTGGGTAACCTCGTCTTCCTGCTCTCGCTGCTGCTGTTCCTGGGGATCGAGTCGGCCGGGGCGTCGGCCCGGATGCAGGCGGTCGCGGCGGAGCGCCCCGCGGTGGCCGACGCGCTGCGCCGGTTCGTCGCCGGAACCCGGCGCTTCCTGCTGGTCACCACGATCGTCGGACTGGCCACCGGACTGGTGGACACCGTCATCCTGGCCCTGATCGGGGTCCCGCTGGCCCTGCTCTGGGGTCTCCTGGTGTTCATCACGAACTACATCCCCTACATCGGGTTCTGGATCGGGCTGGTGCCACCGGTCCTGCTCGCTCTGCTGGTCGGTGGGGCGGACCAGGCGCTCCTGGTGCTGGCCGTGTTCGTGGTCGTCAACTTCGTGCTGACCTCGCTGGTGCAGCCGAAGTTCATCGGCGACGCGGTCGGGTTGTCGGTGTCGGTCACGCTGGTCTCACTCGTGTTCTGGGCCTGGCTGCTCGGCCCGCTCGGGGCGGTGCTCGCCGTTCCGCTGACGCTTCTGGTGAAGCTGCTGCTGGTGGACGTCGACCCGCGGGCCCGCTGGATGAACGCGCTGATCGGCACCGCCGCGAAGCCTCCCGCCGTCGCCGGACCGGACGGTCCCGCGCCCGAGGGCCCCACCCCCGGCGGCCCCACACCCGGCGGCCCGGTGCCCGATGGCCCGGTGCCCGACGGCCGCGCGCCTGACCAGCCGGCCGGGCGGCCGGATGCCGCCGATCGGAGCGGGGCGTCGTGAACGCGGAGCCGGAGCCTGCCGCCGGGGGATCCGGCCCGTCCGGTACGTCGGACCGCTACGAGTTCCGGGTGGCCGGCCGGCTCTCACCAGCATTGTGCGACGCGTTCGAGGGCCTGACGGTCCAGGAGGTCCCCACCGAGACGTCGCTGTGCGGGCCGGTCACCGACGAGGCCCACCTGCACGGCCTGCTCGCCCTGATGCAGTCCCTGGGCCTGCAGGTCGTGTCGCTGCACCGGCTCCCGCCCTGAACCGGCCACAGCGCCGGGCCGCGACCGGCGGGCAGGAACGGCGATCGGGTGACAGCCCTCCCGTACCGCACGCGAGATGCGCTCCACTGCTCTCCGCCGCTCGTCGGCGAGCAGTGGAGCGCATCTCGCGGGTGCTCGGGCAGTCCGGCCGGCCACCACGACGCGGCGCGACGTGGTCCATCCCGGCCGGCTGCTGGGTCGCCGGCTGCTGGGTCGCCGGCTACGGCGTCAGCCCCTGCCCGTCGGCGGCCGCGACGGCGGAGCGCCGCGAGGTGACACCCAGCTTGGCGTAGACGGCCTTGACGTGCGTCTTCACCGTGTTCGGCGAGACCCCGAGCTGGGCCGCGATCTCGTCCAGGGACCGATGCGACGGCAGGTGCGCCAGCACCTCGCGTTCCCGGCCGGTCAGCACGGCGACCGGACCCAGTGCACCGCGCACGGGACTCAGTGCACCGCGCAGCCGCAGCACCTCGCGGGCGAACGGGTCCAGCGCGCCCCACGCCCCCAGCCGCGCGGAGAGCCGCGCGAGAACCTCGTACGGGGCGCCGACCAGCGGGCGCAACACCCCGATCTCGTGCGCGACCTGCAGCGCCGACGCCAGCGAGCGGTCCGCCTCCTCCGGACGCCCGGCGCCCAGTGCGACCGCGCATCCGACCAGCCGGGCATCCACCGCCACCCAGGACACCGACAACGCCGCCGAGCCGTCGAGGACGGGAGCCAGGTGCCGGCGGGCCGCGTCGTACCGGCTGATCGCGCTCGCCCCGGCCGCCCGCATCACCCGGACCTCGGCCGTCTCCCCCAGCCTGCTCGCCGCCCAGGACAGCGTCGCGTGCGCGTCGTCGCGGTGCCCCAGCGCGAGTGCCGCGGAGTGTTCCAGCAGCGCCACCAGCGCGACCTGCTCGTCGCGGGCCCGTTCGGCGACGGTCGCGGCCCGGGCCCGGGTGAGCAGGGCGAGCCCGGCGAGACGGTCGCCGAGGTCGTGACGGGCGGCGCCGCGCAGCGACTCGATCATCGGCAGCAGCGCGACCGCGGGCCCGAGCCGGCGGGCGAACGGCTCCGCGCAGTCCACCGCCCGCAGGCAGCCGGCCGGATCGGCGCGCAGCAGCGCCGCGTAGCCGCGCAGCACCGCGTTCAGCGCCTCGCTCTCGGATCCCTCCCAGGCGCCGTCGGGTACCCGGCCGGCCTCGCTCTCGGCCTGCTCGGCCAGCTCGGCCATCGTCGCGAACCCGCCGCGCAGGCCGGTCGCGGCCGCCAGCAGGGACAGTGCGCGGACCCGGGTCACGCCGTCGGCCGGCTCCGCCAGCACCGACCGGGCCAGTGTCTGCGCCGTCTCGAGCCGGTTCCGGGCGATCGCCTGCGCCGCGCGCAGCAGCCGGGCGGGTCCGTCGTCACCGTCGACGACCGACAGCTCTCCGGCGCCCGCCGGGTGGAACATCCGGTCCCGCACCAGCTCCAGCCGGGCCCGTACGGCCGACCGGTCGGCCTCCGGCCCCGGCCCGGCGTCGCGTGGCCAGCCCCGGTCGGCCCGCTCGAGCGCCGCGGTCGCCGCGTCCAGCTCCCCGCACCACAGGTGCCGGCGCGCCGCCACCACCGCCAGCACCGGGTCGGCGGCCACCCGGACGGACGGCAGTGCCGCCAGCGTGGCCGCGACGGACCGGTGGTGCCCGGCCTCCATCAGGCGCACGCCCCTGCGGCGCAGCAGGTCCGCCGTCGCCTCGGGGTCGCCCCCGGCGACGAGGTGTGCCAGCGCGTCGGCGACGCCCCCGTTTCTCAGGAACCAGTACGCGGCGCGGCGGTGCAGTCCGGCCACCGCGTCCGGACGGCGGCGCCGCAGGTCGGCCCGCAGGTGCGCGCGCAGCAGCGGGTGCACCCGGAACGACGCCCGGCCGGGGCCGTAGGAGGCGACCAGCGCGGTGTCGCGTTCCAGCTCGCCGAGCAGGTCACCCGCGTCCGCGATCCCGGACAGCTCCGCGGCCAGCGACGCGTCGACCTGGTCGCAGACGCTCACCGCGTGCAGCATCGCCACCGTCGGCGCGGGCATCCGGGCCAGGATCTCGGTGACCAGGTAGTCGGCGACGGCCCGGCTGTTGCCCGCCAGGTCGGCCAGGAACTCCTCCGGGTCCGCGGCCCCGGCGATCGACAGCGCGGCCAGCCGCAACCCGACGACCCATCCGGCGGTCTGGGCGATCAGCGTCTCGACCTGGTCCGGGCGCAGGTCGACGTCGGCCAGTGCCAGCATCGCCCCGGCCTCGTCGGAGCGCATCACGAGGCTGTCCGCGCGCAGATCCCACAGCAGCCCGTCGAGCCTGAGCCGGGCCAGGGGCAGGGCCGGGTCGCGCCGGGTCGCCAGTACCAGCCGCACGGTGTCCGGACGATGCCGGACGAGATGGCCCACGGCTCGCACGGCGTCCGGCCGGTTGAGCTCGTGCAGGTCGTCGAGGACCAGCGTCACGGTCGCCGGGAGCGCGTACAGGGCCGCATCGAGGGCACCGAGGAACCCCGGGTCGTCGTCCGGCACCGCGGGGACGCTCAGCCGGTGCAGCGGGCCGTCCGCCGCCACGGCGGGGCAGGCGCAGAGCGCGGCCAGCACTCCCGCCCAGAACCGCGCGGCATCGTCGTCACCGGCGTCGAGGGTCAGCCAGGCCACCCGTTCCCGCCGGTCGGACGCCCACTCGGCGAGGAGCATCGTCTTGCCGTGCCCGGCCGGCGCGCTGAGCAGGATCGCCCGCGACCCGGCCGAGGCGAGCGCCTCGATCAGGCGCGGACGGGACAGATGCCGCGACGCGATGCGGGGAACGGCGGTCTTGGCGGCCACCATCGGGCGCCGGGGCCCGACGGAGGAATGCGGATCACCGGCCACCCGGACGACCGTAGCCAGCCGCGCCCTCTCCGGCGAGCACCGAATGGCCGGTACCGGCCACGATGTCGACCACAGCCGGTCACGCCTCCGACCACATCGGACCGGACGAGTTCTCACCCGCGGCAGGGGAGGCCGCGGCGGCCTGGCCCGACAATCATCGCCGGGATCGCCCCTGCCCCCGCCACCCACGCCCGACCGCCCACGCCCCGACCG
>JAKDNL010000922.1 GCA_030451825.1 Pseudonocardia sp.
GCCTTCGGAGCGGCGGCTGTTGCTGGAGGAGTGGAACCGGACGGAGCGGGCGTATCCCTCGGAGCGGTGCGTGCACCAGCTGTTCGAGGAGCAGGTGCGCCGCGAACCGGCCGCGGTTGCGGTCGAGCACGACGGGGCGCTGCTCAGCTACGGCGAGCTGAATGCCCGCGCGAACCGGCTGGCCCACCGGCTGATCCAGCTCGGCGTCGGCCCCGACACGCTGGTCGCCATCTGCGTGGAGCGGTCGGCGGTGATGGTGGTGGGCCTGCTGGCGATCCTCAAGGCCGGTGGCGCCTATGTCCCCCTCGACCCCGGCTACCCGCCCGAGCGCCTCGCATGGCTGCTGGGCGATGCCGCGCCGGCGCTGGTGCTGGCCGACGCCGCCGGCCGCGACGCTCTCGGCGCCGACGCGCTTTCGGATCGCGCCGTGCTCGATCTCGACGATCTTCCGCAGGATACATCGGACGCCGATCCGGCCGTGTCCGGGCTGACCTCGAAGAACCTGGCCTACGTGATCTACACCTCCGGCTCCACCGGGCAGCCCAAGGGCGTCATGGTCGAGCACAGGTCCGTCGCCCGGTTGCTCGAAGCCACGCACGACTGGTTCGGATTCGACGAGAGCGATGTGTGGAGCCTGTCCCACTCCTTCGCCTTCGACTTCTCGGTCTGGGAACTGTGGGGGGCGCTGCGCTACGGCGGGCGGCTGGTGATCGTGCCGCGGGACGTCGCGCGGTCGGCGGATGCCTTCCACGAGCTGGTGTGCAAGGCCGGCGTCACGGTGCTGAACCAGACGCCGAGCGCATTCCGCACCTTCATCGAGGCCGACCGGCGGAGCGATCTCCGGCATCGTCTTCGCTACGTGATCTTCGGCGGCGAGGCGCTGGAGCCGGCGATGCTGCGGCCGTGGTACGAGCGGCATGCGGAGGCGGCGCCGCAACTGGTGAACATGTACGGCATCACCGAGACCACCGTGCATGTGACCTATCGCCCGTTGGGCCTGGCCGATACCCAGGCCCCCGGAAGCCCGATCGGGCAGCGCATCCCCGATCTGCGCATCTACGTCGTCGACAGCAACGGCGCCCCGGCGCCCATCGGCGTCGTCGGAGAGATGTGGGTTGGCGGCGCCGGCGTGGCGCGCGGCTATCTCAACCGGCCCGACCTCACCGCCGAGCGCTTCGTGCCCGACCGCTTCGGCCCCGACCCCGACGCACGCCTCTACCGCACCGGCGATCTCGCCCGCTGGCTCCCCGACGGCAGCCTGGAGTTCCTCGGCCGCAACGACGAGCAGGTCAAGATACGTGGCTTCCGCATCGAGCCCGGCGAGATCGCCGCCCGCCTGGCCGAGCACCCCGCCGTGCAGGACGCCGTCGTCATCGCCATGGGCGAAGGAACCGACAAGCGCCTCGTCGCCTATGTCGTCCCTGAGGATGCGGAACAGACCGCCACCGACGCCTCGTCCCTCGCCGGCGCCCTGCGCGACCACCTCGGCGCCACCCTGCCCGACTACATGGTGCCCAGCGCCTATGTCCGCATCGACGCCCTGCCGCTCACCCCCAACGGCAAGCTCGACCGCAAGGCCCTGCCGGCGCCGGACGCCGACGCGCTCGCCCATGCCGCCTACGAGCCGCCGCAGGGCGAGACCGAGACCGCCCTCGCCGCCATCTGGTCCGAACTCCTCGGCATCGACCGCATCAGCCGAAACGACAGCTTCTTCGCCCTCGG
>JAKDNL010000923.1 GCA_030451825.1 Pseudonocardia sp.
CAGGTGCCGGGCGGTGGCGTCGGGGCTGCGTTCGAAGCGCAGGTGCAGCCGGGCCCAGCCGTGCTCGTCTCGCTCGACGTCGGCCGGAAGCGGCAGCTCGGGCGCCCCTTCGTCCAGCATCGGAAGGAAGGGCTCGGCGTGTGGTGCGACGCGGACGGTGACGACATACTCGGGCAGGGAGGCGAGGAAGGCCTGGCGGCGCTGCGCCCATGCAGCGGCGAGGTCGAAGCCGGGTGGCCGGTCGAAGCGGATCTCGCGCAGCGCGACGGCCTCGACTCGGGAGAGCCGGAACAGTCGGTACGGGTTCTCGGCGTTGCTCCGTACCCGCCCGAGGAGATACCAGGTGGCGCCCTTGAGGATCAGACCGAGTGGTTGGACGGAGACGTCGGTACCCCGGTAGGTCAGGGTGACCTCGCGAGACTCCCACACCGCCTGCGCGATGTCGGCGAGGGCCGGCGCGTTGTCCGGCGGCCTGAACCAGTGGGTCGGTTCGACGAGCAGGCGGTCGCGAACGACCCGCGCGGCCGTCTCGGTCGATCGCTCCATCGCCGGCAGGAGCGTGCGGTCGGCGACGGTGGCGTCGAACCCGAGCTGCTCGGCCAACGCCGGGACGATCGCGAACAGGACACCACGGGCTTCGGCGGGGTCCAGCCGCGGCAGCCCGGCGATACGGTAGGCCGGATCGATCCGGATCCCGCCGTTGCGGCCGGTCTCGGTGTAGATCGGGACGCCGGCGGCGCTGAGCGCCTCGACGTCGCGGTAGACGGTGCGCACCGAGACTTCGAGCGCGGCCGCCAGCTCGGTCGCCGACGCGCCGCCGCGCAGCTGGAGCCTGATCAACAACTCGACCAGCCGGCTCGCTCGCACATCGGGGAACCTACCTCTGAACACTGACACTCGATGTCAGGGTTCGCGGTCGAGCATGGGCCCGCACAGCACGTCGACCGGCGCGCGAACCGCCGCCGGGACACGACCCCGCCCTGACCGCATCGAGAGGACCCCATGTCCCCCACCGTCGTCAACCCGGCCGGCCTGCACGACCCGGTCCCGTTCGGCTACAGCCACACCGCCGCGGTCCCCGCCGGCGCGCAGCTCGTGCTGGTGTCGGGTCAGTACGGATCGGGCCCCGACGGCGCGGTCGTCTCGACCGAGTTCGCCGCGCAGGTGGCGCAGGCGTTCGACAATCTGGGGGTCGCCCTGGCCGCCCATGGGCTCGACCTCGGCCACATCGTGCAGCTGCGGACCTACGTGGTGGACCTCGACTTCGACAAGCTCGGCGTGATCGGGCAGGCCGTGCAGGCCGGGTGCGGCGACACCCCGCCCACGCAGACCGTGATCGGCGTCGCCGGCCTGGCCACGCCCGAGATCCGCTTCGAGGTCGAAGCCATGGCCGTCCGTCCGTGACGGGGCGCCGGCGGCAGGGCAAGGCAGCACGGTGGCGGGCTGGGTGGCCAGGATCGTGACGGTCGGCGTGTACGGCTTCGACGCCGACTCCTTCCTGTCCCGACTGCTCGCGGCGCAGGTCGGGTTGCTGCTGGACGTACGGCAACGCCGGGGCGTCCGCGGCCCCGAGTATGCGTGGGCGAACTCGCGGCGACTCCAGGCAGCCCTCGCCCACGCCGGGATCGCCTACCAGCACCGCCACGAGCTCGCCCCCACCACCGAACTCCGCCACCTCCAGTACACCGAGGACGACCGCCTCGGAGTCGGCAAGCGCAACC
>JAKDNL010000924.1 GCA_030451825.1 Pseudonocardia sp.
GCAGCCAGCCCCCGGCCCCGTAGACGGGGGTCGCGGCTGCGCGCCAGCCGCCGTGCCCGAGATCGACCACAGTGGTGTGCAGCGGGTCCGGTGCCGGATCCGGCAGCCAGTCCGGCGGGATCGGCACCATCCCCGGAGTGATCGCCGGCAGCTGGGTCTCCAGGCGCGCCACCAACGCGTCCTCACGCCAGCTGTAGCGCACCGAGACCTGGGGGTTGACCGGACGGACCCACGGCCCTTCCTGCGACGGGGCACACGCCAGGCCGGAGCGGGCGGGATCGTCGGCGTCGACGAGCAGCGCACACCGTTGATCGAGCTGCAGAGCATCGGTGATTGCCGCGGCGACACAGGACGCGCCGGCCCCGGCGGAGCCGGCCAGCACCGGGACCAGGGCGCCGAACGCGGCCCACGACACCGGGCGGGTGTCGGGAAACTCGGTACGCGCACGCTCCTGCGCCGCCTCGGCAGCGGCACCGAGCTCGGCGGCAGTGTCGACGGGGTCAGGGCCGGGCCCGCCGGCGGCCGCGGCCGCGGAGGCGACATCGACGATGGCCTCGTTGTCGACCGAGCCCAGATGAGGGGCGCGCGAGCGCGCCGCGGCGCCGAGGCGATGGTTGAGCTCGAACGGGCTGCGCGGCACCCGGGCCGGGCCAGCTCGGTTCTGTTCGGCGGTGGTCATCAGCTGCCTCCTCGTGGGGCGATCTGGGCAGACATCGGGTCGGTGTCCGGGCGCGGCGCAGTGGTGGCCAGCGCGGCGGTGTCGGCGGCGTCGTAGATCCGCTTGGCCGCCGGGCCGAAGCGGGGGGAGACCAGGTGGGTGTCGTCGCCGCCGGAGACCACGCCGACGACCTGACCCCGGCCGCTGTCGGCCTCGGGCCCGGCCAGCCAGGGCCCACCGGAGGCGCCCTGGGTCATGTCGCAGTCCAGGGAGCGGATCTCGCCCGGCTGCGGGCTCTCGGGGCGGGTGAACGCCTCCACCGCCCCGGTGCCGACGCAGCCGCGCAACGACTGGCCGTCGTAGCTGCCCAGCGCGGGATAGCCCAGCGCGGCGACCTCGACCTGGGGCGGGGTGGAGAACGAGATGCCCTGGGCGCCGAGGACCTGTTCGGGCAGCACACCGTCGCGGGGCAGCACCGACACGAACGCCAGGTCGACGTCGGCGGCGACGTCGGTGATCGGGGAGTTCGCCTCGGTCCAGGCCGGCGCGACGTAGGCGGTATCGACCTGCCAGCGTCCGTAGGGCTCCTCACCGGCGGCGTAGCCGGGGATGAACGTCGCCCCGTCGACGCGCCAGCCGCCGTCGAGCCACACGCAGTGCGCGGCGGTGGCCAGCAGGCGGCGGGACTGCGAGGCGACCACGGAGGCCGAGCACTGGTGGCGGCCGCCGTCGACGACCAGCACCCCGACCGACGAGGCCGACAGGCCACCCACGACGGGCCCGGCCTGCCCGCGCACCGGCGGCGAGGCCTGGCTCGGGGACCTCGGGTCGGCCGACCCCCACGGCACGACCGACCCGAGCCCCACCACCCGACCCCCTTGCGGGGCGCCGGAGGACCACAGCACGATCGTCAGGGCCACGGTCATCACCGCGGCCACCGACACCGTGCTCCACCTGCGGATACGCATCGGATCAGCTGATGCCCAACTTCTTCGAGCAGGCTGGCCAGGCGTTCCAGCCCTGCTCGGCCTGGACCTTCTCGGCTACGGCGATCTGCTCTT
>JAKDNL010000925.1 GCA_030451825.1 Pseudonocardia sp.
ACGGCGACCGCCACGGCCGCCACGACGGCCGCCACCGGGACCCCCGGCACGCCCCGCACCGTCGCCAGCACCGCCGACGCCGCCGTCACCACGGCGAGCGCGGCCAGCGGCCCGGCCCAGCGCGCCGCCGGGTCCCCGCCACCCGACTCGCGCACCGATGCGGCCAGCGCGTCCGCCGGGTCGTCGAACACGGGCAGCGGCAGCGGGGCCCGGTGCGGGCCCAGGTGTAGCAGCTCGCCGTCGAGCACTCCGAGACCGGCCAGCGTCGCCTCCACCGGCAGCGGCCCGCCGGCCGGCCCGCTGAACCGCCACGGCTGCGGGACCCCGCGGTTCCCACCTCGCATGGCGGTGCAGATACGCGTCCCGCGTGCGCTCCTCTGGGCGATCAGCTCCTGCACCATCGGGACGAGCTCGGCGACCGGCACGTCGGCCGGCAGCGCGAGGTCCACCCGCCCGAGCGGGGTGAGCACACCGACCCGGGCCCAGAGACCCGTCGGAGCCGGGCCCGTTGCGGGTGTGAGCTGCGGTTCGGGCACGGCGGGTCGGCTCCCTGCGTGTCGCTCGGGGTGGTCGGGTCTTTCGCGAAACGGCCCCGGGAAGCCCGGGACGGCGGCCAGTATCGGCACATCGGCCCACCTCCCGAGGGCGTTCGGCGGAACTCGTGACCCGGCGGCGGCCACCCCGGGGAGGGACACCTCACCGACGTCGGGGAGCGGGAACCATGAGCAACACGATCGGGGTGCGCAGGCTCCGTCGCACCGTCCCGCGGACGCCCGGCGGGGAGCTGGTGCTGGAGCCGCCGCCGGAGCCGGAACGGGTCGTCCCGAGTGGACTGATCGGGCGGCTGCTGCCGTTGGTGATGGTGATCGGCTCCCTCGGCTTCGTGCTGATGCGCCCGAGCGAACCGACGTCGTGGATGTTCGGCGGCATGTTCGCGATCTCCGCGCTCGGCATGATGGCGAGCGGGGGTGGCGGCCGCGGCGCCGGCGCGCGGACCGCGACGATGGACGAGGACCGTCGCGACTACCTGCGCTACCTCGACGTCCTCGCGCAGCGGGTGGGCGAGATCGCCGGTGAGCAGCGCGAGGCCCTGGAGACCGTGCATCCGGACCCGGCGGCCTGGCCCGGGGTGCTGGCGGCCGGCCGGCTGTGGGAGCGCCGCCCGTCCGACACCGACTTCGGGCAGCTGCGCGTCGGTGTCGGAGCGCAGTGCCTGGCCACCCGGCTGACCGCGCCGCAGACCGGGCCGGTGGAGAGCCTGGAACCGATCTCCGCCCTCGCGCTGCGGCAGTTCCTGCGCCGGCACTCCCTGGTCGCCGACCTGCCGGTGGCGGTGGACACCCGGGCCAGCTCGACGATCTGGCTCGAGCCGGACCCGTCGGCCGGCCCCGATCTCTCGCCCGCGCGGGCGCTGGCCCGGGCGATGGTGGCGCAGTACGTGCTCTGGCACAGCCCCGCCGACGCGGCGCTCGCCGTCGTCGCGTCCGGGGAGGCGACGACGCACTGGGAGTGGGCGAAGTGGCTGCCGCACGCCGCGCACCCGCGCCACACCGACGCCGTCGGGCCCGTGCGGATGCTCACCGGCGACCCGGACGAGGTGCGCCGCTGGTGGGTCGGGGAGCCCGTCGCCGGGCAGCGGCACCTGCTGGTCGTGACCGACGGCACGCAGGCCGGGCCCGGCCCGGGGGCGGGGGTCCCCGGGGTGACGGTGCTGCG
>JAKDNL010000343.1 GCA_030451825.1 Pseudonocardia sp.
CGGCGCCGGGCCGGGTGCGGTCCGGCGGCTGCGCGAGCGCGGCACCGTTTTCGACGCAGCAGGATTCGACGCAGTGTCCGCGCCCACCCGCCCCGGCCGGCTGGAGCGGGCCCGCGAGGGCGGGCACTCGGCGTTCCGGGTCGTGCACGCCGGCGGCGACGCGACCGGGGCGGAGATCGAGCGCGCCCTGGTCGCCGCGGCCCGGGACTCGGGGATCACGGTCCTGACCGGGCACGTCGCCGTCGACGCGTTGCGCGACACCGGCGGGCGGGTCGGTGGCCTGTCGGTGCTCGACGACGCCGGACGTCCCGGCCTGCTGCGCGCGCCGGCGGTGCTGCTGGCCGGCGGCGGCTACGGGCAGCTCTACTCCAGCACCACGAACCCGGAGACCGCCACCGGCGACGGCGTCGCGTTCGCGCTGCGTGCCGGAGCCGCGGCGTCGGACCTGGAGTTCGTCCAGTTCCACCCGACCGTGCTCTACACCGGGCCCGCCGTCGGCCGTCGCCCGCTGGTCACCGAGGCGGTGCGCGGTGAGGGCGCGGTGCTGCGCGACCGGGCCGGACACGCGTTCATGGCCGGGGTGCACCCGCTTGCCGACCTGGCACCCCGCGACGTCGTCGCGGCCGCGATCACCCGCCGGATGACCGAGACCGGCACGGACGCCGTGCTCCTCGACGCCACCGGGCTCGAGGGCTTCGCGGCCCGCTTCCCGACCGTGTTCGCCTCCTGCCGCGGGGCCGGGATCGACCCGCGCACCGACCCGATCCCGGTGACCCCGGCCGCGCACTACGCGTGCGGCGGCGTCGTCGCCGGCACCGACGGGCGAACGCGGGTGCCCGGGCTCTACGCGGCCGGCGAGGTCGCCCGGACCGGGCTGCACGGGGCGAACCGGCTGGCGTCGAACAGCCTGCTGGAGGGGCTCGTGGTGGGGGAGCGGGTGGTCCGCGCGGTGCTGGAGGACCGGGCGCTGCCGCGCACCGCGTCGCCGGAGCTGATCTCGCCCGCGCCCGCGGTCGGGATCGCCGACCGGACCGTCGTGCAGCGCGCGATGAGCACCTGCGCCGGCATCGGGCGCGACGCCACGGGACTCGCCGCGGCGTCGGACGCGGTCGAGACGGCTACGTCGACGGCCGTCCCGACCGACAGGGCCGGGGTCGAGGACGCGGCACTGACCCTGCTCGCCCAGGCCGTGCTGGCCGGCGCCGGGACCCGCCGCGAGACCCGCGGCTGCCACGTGCGCACCGACTTCCCGGAGCGCGACGACGTGTGGCAGCGGGAGAGCCTGGTGATCACCCTGGACGCGGCCGGGCTGCCGGTGGCCGGCAGCGACGCAATGGCGGGTGTGGCATGAGCACGCACATCGACCCCTCCGGCCGGGTCGCGGCCGGTGTCGGCGGGATCTCCGAGATCGGCGTCCCCGATCCGGAGGACCTGCTGCGCGTCGTGCGCACCGCGCTGGCCGAGGATCTGCGCTACGGACCGGACGCGACGTCCGCGGCCACCGTGCCCGCGGACGCGATCGCGGTCGGCGAGTTCACCCCGCGCGCCGCGGGTGTGCTGGCCGGGGTCCCGGTGGCGACGGCGGTGCTCGACGAGGTGCTCGGCGCCGAAGGCTACGAGGTGCTGACCGCGCTACCCGACGGTTCCCGGCTCGCGCCCGGGGAACCGGCGCTGGCCGTGCGGGCACCCGTGCGCGGCCTGCTCACCGCCGAGCGCACTGCGCTGAACCTGTTGTGTCACCTCTCCGGGGTCGCCACCGTGACCCGGGCCTGGGTCGACGCCGTCGCCGGGACACCGGCGGCGATCCGGGACACCCGCAAGACGTTGCCCGGGCTGCGGCTGCTGGAGAAGTACGCGGTGCGCTGCGGTGGCGGGGTCAACCACCGGCTCGGCCTCGGCGACGCCGTCCTGATCAAGGACAACCATGTGGCGGCCGCCGGGTCGGTGTCCGCGGCCCTGGCCGCGGCCCGGGCGCTGGCCCCGGACCTGCCGTGCGAGGTGGAGGTCGACTCCCTGGACCAGCTCGACGAGGTGCTGGCCCTGGACGCCGAGCTGGTCCTGCTGGACAACTTGACCCCGGCCGACACCGCCGAGGCGGTGCGGCGCAGGGGGAGCCGCGCGACGCTGCTGGAGTCCTCCGGCGGGCTGGTGCTCCGCAACGCCGCCGGGTACGCGTCGACCGGGGTGGACTTCATCTCGGTCGGTGGTATCACGCACTCGGTGACGGCGCTGGACCTGGGGCTGGATCTGCGCACATGATCGCCGCAACCGGCAGGAACGCGACAGATCTGTCGCCCTCGTGCCGGTTGCGCTGATCACCCCGGGTCGGCCACGAGAGCGTGCGGCGCTGCCCTGCCTCCGCCCGGTGAGTGAGAGCTGCTCTCGTCCAGCGGGGGTGTACGAGAGCAGCTCTCGCTCACGCTGCGGGCGCGCGCTACGCGGAGCTGGGCGCGACCGACGTCAACGCCAGCCTCGTCGGCGCGTCCGCCGAGCGGGAGCGCACCCTGCGCCTGCTGAGTGAGCTCGCCGTGTCGAGCCGCGTGGTCCCCGGTCTCGGTCGGAGGACATCGCACGGGATCCCGTGCCCTCGCACGCGAAATGTCGCGTGCGAGGGCACCGGAACGGGTGCGAAGTGGGGCTGCGGTCCAGCTCCCGTGCAGGTCGTACGCGGCGAGCTCGGCCGGGTGGGTGGTGCTCAACGTTCCACCCTCGCCCGCCGGGCCCGGCCCCGCGCTGTCGCCCCGCTCACGCCAGCAGCTGCGCCTGCATCGGGGCGGGGAACCGGACGGTGAACCGGACGTCGCCGAGCAGCCCGCGCAGTGCGTGCGCGGCGGCGTCGGCGGCGTCGCGGGCCTCGGAGCCGACGTCGGCGAGCATCCGCACCGCGATCTCGCCGTCGCGGCGCTGCACCCAGCCCCCGGCGATCCGGCCGTCCACCCAGACGGCCGGGCCGCCGTTGCCGTTGCGGTCGAACATCTCCCCGGTGATCGCCGGGTCGAGGTGGAAGTCCCGGGCCTTCCAGCCCATCGTCGTCGGGTCCAGACCGGGCAGCAGTGCCACCGAGGGGCCCGGGTCGGGGACCTCGTCGAGATCGTCGGGCAGGACGTACCCGGTGCCGTCGTCGAGCGTGACCTCGACGGCGCCGACGTCGGCGAGCGCGGCCTTCGTGAGCGCGACCGTCCAGCCCGCCCACCACTTCAGGTCGTCCCGGGTCGCCGGGCCGAACACGCGCAGGTAGGCCCTGGCCAGCCCAGCCGCGGCGCTGCGCCGGTCCAGGGCCGCGCCGACCCCGCCGGGGACCCAGGACTCGGCCGCGGCCCAGCGGTACTGACCGTTGATCCAGGTGCCGGTCGGGCGGGCGCGCAGGACCTGGCCCTCGAAGCCCATCACCAGCAGCACCCGGGCGTGCCCGGGTTGCACTCCCGGCCCGATCGGGACCGACGTCGCCGCGATCTCCGGCAGCCGCAGGCCGACCCGGCGGGCCGGCATCGGACCCTCGGCCACGAGCAGCTCGTGCACCGCGGCGCGGGCGTCGGCCAGCCATCCGGCCGGATCGTCGACGCCGCCGGCGGTGAGCTGGGCGAGCAGGTTGCGGTGCTGCACGGCGGCGACGTCGACGGTCGCGGCGTGATGCGCCAGCCGTGCGTGCTCGTGGCCGAACACCCACAACGTGCGGCGCATTGCGTGATGGCGCAGCACGGTGCGGTCCTCGTAGAGCGCCGTGTCGACGGCCTGCAGCGACGGCGTCGTCATCCGGGCCGCGGCCGAGAGATAGACGGTCACCGGATCCGTGGAGTGCAGGGCGACCACGTCGTCGGCGATCGCGGCGACGTCGTCGGTGCGGTGCGCTGCGGTGAGCCGGTGGCGGGTGACGAGCCGGTGCCGGCGCGCTACGTCGTCGAGGTGAGGTGTCGCCACGGGAGACAGACTGCCAGCACCCTCCGACAGCGGGTTCGCTCAGCCCGGGAGGCGGCCGGCGGCGAGCAGGGCGGCGAGGCCGACGTCCAGGACGATCGGCTCGGTCAGGCACAGACGCTCGCCCGGGCGGGCGCGGACCGTCTCCCGGTAGCGCCCGTCGGACAGCGCGTAGGCGGTTGCCTCCGGCCCGTCCGGGCCCAGATCGATCCGCAGGTAGTGGGGGATGCCGGCCGCGGCGTACAGGGCCGGTTTCACCGCCTCGCCGGTACGGCGCCGGTTCGGGCCGAGGATCTCCACCACGAGTCGTGTCTCGGAGGCCTCACAGGTCACACCGTCCGAGTCGACGAGAGTGACGACGGCGAGGTCGGGGATGAGGATGCGTTCCGGGCCGAGCCGGACGTTCACCGCCTCGAGTACCTCGACGTCGTCCGGCCGCGCCCCGTCGAGCAGGGCGCAGAGGCGGAAGGACAGGCGTTGGTGGGGCCTGGCCGGGTTGGGGCTCACGAGCAGGGCCCCGTCCAGGAGCTCGACCCGGCGCCGGTCGGTCGGCAGCCCGAGGAACCGCTCCTCGGTCCAGTGACCCGCAGCGGGATCGGGTATCCGATCGGTCTGGTCGACGGTCGTGCCGGTCGGTGCGGCCAATTCCGGGTCACCTCCATGGCGGCGGCTCGCTGTCCATGGTGACAGCATCGGCGTACCCACCGACGGTTTCCCGGCGTGGCTGCCACGGGGTGACGTCGCACCGCCGGAGGCGATCTTGCGGCGCCCATGGTCGTTCCGCCGGGGCTGCTCTCCGCCCCCCGCCGTACTCTGGGGGCATGCTCCGCCGTCTCGACCTGCGCAGTGCCGCCCTCGATGGGGACCCCCTGCCGCGCCCGGCGACCCTGCGCGGGATGCTGCCGCGCGCCGAGGTCGACGTCGACGCCGCGCTGGCCGCCGTGCGACCGATCGTGGAGTCCGTGCGGGAGCGGGGGACCGAGGCGGTCCTGGAGGCCACCGAGCGATTCGACAAGGTGCGCCCGGCGTCGATCCGGGTGCCTGCCGAGACGGTCACGAACGCGCTGCGCGATCTCGACCCGGACGTCCGCGCCGCGCTGGAGACCTCGATCGAGCGCGCCCGGACGGTGCACGCCGAGCAGCGCCGCGCGGACGTCGTCACGCAGGTCGTGCCCGGCGGCACGGTCACCGAGCGGTTCGTGCCGGTGCGCCGGGTCGGGCTCTACGCGCCGGGCGGGCTGGCCGTCTACCCCTCCAGCGTGATCATGAACGTGGTCCCGGCGCAGGCCGCGGGCGTGGAGTCGCTGGTCGTGGCGTCGCCGCCGCAGGCAGAGTTCGGCGGCCTGCCGCACCCGACGATCCTGGCCGCCGCCGCGCTGCTCGGGGTGGACGAGGTGTGGGCGGTCGGCGGCGCGCAGTGCGTCGCGCTGCTGACCTACGGCGGCACCGACACCGACGGCGGCGAGCTGGAACCGGTCGACATGGTCACCGGGCCGGGCAACGTCTACCTCACCGCGGCCAAGCGGATGCTGCGCGGGCTGGTCGGGATCGACGCCGAGGCCGGCACAACGGAGATCGCGGTCCTGGCCGACGCCGGCGCGGACCCGCGCCACGTCGCCGCGGACCTGATCTCGCAGGCCGAGCACGACCCGAACGCCGCATCGGTGCTGGTCACCATGTCGCCGGAGCTGGCTGACGCCGTCGACGCCGAGCTGGAGCGCCAGGTCGGGGCCACCAAGCACACCGAGCGGGTCCGCACCGCCCTGTCCGGGCCGCAGTCCGGGATCATCCTGGTCGGCTCCGTCTCCGACGGGATCGCGGTGGTGGACGCCTATGCCGCCGAGCACCTGGAGATCCAGACCGAGGACGCCCGCGCGGACGCGGCCCGGGTCCGCAACGCCGGCGCGATCTTCATCGGCCCGTACGCCCCGGTCTCGCTCGGCGACTACTGCGCCGGGTCGAACCACGTGCTGCCCACCGGCGGCTGCGCGCGGCACTCCGGCGGCCTGTCCACCGCGACGTTCCTGCGCGGCGTGCATGTCGTGGAGTACACCGAGCAGGCGCTGCGCGACGTCGCGGACCAGGTGGTCACGCTCGCGAACGCGGAGGATCTACCGGCGCACGGCCAGGCCGTCACTGCCCGGTTCGGAGGTGCCCCGCGATGACCACCACCGAGGACACCGTCGGCGCGGAGGTCACGCTCGAGTCGCTGCCGCTGCGCGAGGACCTGCGTGGCAAGTCCCCCTACGGCGCCCCGCAGCTCGACGTCGCGGTGCGGCTGAACACGAACGAGAACCCGTACCCGCCGCCGCCGGAGCTGATCGCCGACATCACCGCGGCCGCCGGCGAGGCGGCCCGCGAGCTGCACCGCTACCCGGACCGCGACGCCGTCGCGCTGCGCACCGACCTGGCCGCCTACCTCAGCGCCCAGACTTCGACGTCGCTGACGCACACCAACCTGTGGGCGGCCAACGGGTCCAACGAGGTCCTGCAGCAGCTGCTGCAGGCCTTCGGCGGGCCCGGCCGAACCGCGCTGGGCTTCGTGCCCAGCTACTCGATGCACCCGATCATCTCCTCGGGCACGCATACGGCCTGGATCCCGGCGCCGCGCCGCGCGGACTTCGCGATCGACGTCGACGCCGCGTGCAGGGTCCTGGCCGAACGCGCCCCGGACATCACGTTCCTGACCAGCCCGAACAACCCGACCGGGCAGTCGATCGACCCCGACGACCTGGCCGCGCTGATCGACGCCGCGCCGGGGATCGTCGTGGTCGACGAGGCCTACGCCGAGTTCTCGGCGTACCCGAGCGCGACCACGCTGCTGGCCACGCATGCGCACAAGCTGGTCGTGTCCCGGACGATGAGCAAGGCGTTCGCGTTCGCCGGTGGGCGGCTGGGCTACCTCGCCGCCGCACCCGCCGTCGTGGACGCGCTGGCCCTGGTCCGGCTGCCGTATCACCTGTCGGTGCTCTCGCAGGCCGCCGCACGGGCCGCGCTGCGCCACGCCGACGCGACGCTTGGGTCGGTCGCGCTGCTCGCCGCGGAGCGCGACCGCGTGATGTCCGAGCTGGCAGCCGCCGGCTACGACGTCGTCGGAAGCGACGCCAACTTCGTGCTGTTCGGCCGCTTCGCCGACGCCCCGCGCGCCTGGAAGGCGTTCCTCGAGGAAGGTGTGCTGATCCGCGACGTCGGCATCACCGAACGCCTGCGCGTCACGATCGGTACGCCCGAGGAGAACGACACGTTCTTGCAGGTCGCCGCCGACCTCGCCACCAAGGAGATCCAGTGAGCCGTATCGGACGCGTCGAGCGCGTCACCAAGGAGACCCGGATCGTCGTCGAGATCGACCTCGACGGCACCGGCCGGACCGAGATCGCCACCGGCGTGCCGTTCTTCGACCACATGCTCGACGCGTTCGGCAAGCACGGCGCGTTCGACCTGAGCGTGCACGCCTCCGGCGACGTCGAGATCGACTCGCACCACACCGTCGAGGACGTCGCGATCGTGCTCGGGCAGGCGATCCGCGAGGCGCTCGGGGACAAGACGGGCATCCGCCGCTTCGGCGACGCCTGGATCCCGATGGACGAGG